>NZ_JAPDCI010000018.1:0-111653 GCF_027705905.1 Aeromonas sp. Y293-4
GAGCGGGAAACGAGACTCGAACTCGCGACCCCGACCTTGGCAAGGTCGTGCTCTACCAACTGAGCTATTCCCGCAACTACCTTAAAACAGGCCGTACAGCATTTGGTTGCTTGCGCTACTGTACGGGAGCCGAATTATAAGAGCAGTCATTCCAATTGCAAGGGCTTTTTTGTCTGGTTGCGCGCGTTCGCTCAAAAGCTGGCCGAACTGTCGATTTTAGCAGCCAGAGTATGACAAACCCTTGCCGGGGAATCAGATCTTGAATACGTGGCTGCGATAGAACTGCAGCTCGGCGATGGATTCGCGGATATCGTCCAGCGCCTGGTGGGTGCCGCTCTTCTTGAACTGATCCAGCAGTTCCGGCTGCCAGCGGCGTACCAGCTCCTTGATGGTGCTGACGTCGACGTTGCGGTAGTGGAAGAAGGCTTCCAGCTCGGCCATGTGCTTGACCATGAAGCGGCGATCCTGACCGATGCTGTTGCCGCACAGCGGGCTGGTGCGCTCCGGCACCCACTGGCGAATGAACTCGAGGGTCTCGGCAATGGCTTTCGCCTCATCGTGCTGACTCGCCTTGACCCGAGCGACCAGACCGCTCTTGGTATGGGTGTTGACGTTCCAGTCGTCCATCTTGGCCAGCTCTTCATCACTCTGATGAATGGCGATGACCGGCCCTTCGGCCAGTACGTTCAGATCCTTGTCGGTGACTATGGTGGCAATCTCCAGTACCACGTTCTCTTCGGGGTCGAGACCCGTCATCTCCATGTCGATCCATACCAGGTTCTGCGCGCTGACTGTCATGATTGCTCTCTCTATTGGGAGGAATGGCGGAATTTTGCCAATTTGCATGTATCATACTGGCTTTGGATCTGTTCATAAACTGGCGAATCGAGTGGCAAAGAAAGCAAAACTCAATCTGGGTCAACAAAGGCGCGTCCAGGCCAACCGCGAACGGCGGCTGCAAAAAGATCACACCACAGTGGTGGATGACACCCTGTTTGGCCCCGCCATCGAAGGGGTGGTGATCAGCCGTTTTGGTCAGCACGCAGACGTGGAAGCGGTCGATGGCACCATCCACCGCAGCAACCTGCGGCGCAGCAGCATCAGCAGTCTGGTCTGTGGCGACAAGGTAGTGTGGCGTCCCGGCCTCAATACCGCGACAGCGGGCGTCATCGAGGCGGTGCATCCGCGCCACTCGGTACTGACCCGGCCGGACTTCTACGACGGTGTCAAACCCATCGCCGCTAATATCGACCAGATCATCATCGTCTCGGCGGTGATGCCCGAGTTCTCCACCAACATCGTCGACCGCTATCTGGTGGCCGCCGAGGATGTGGAGATCCGCCCTCTCATCGTGCTGAACAAGGTCGATATGCTCGATGATGCCGCCAGAGCGCGCATCGAAAGCCAGCTCGAAACCTACCGCAAACTCAATTACGAGGTGCTGCTGGTGAGCTGCGAGAGCGGCGAAGGGCTGGATGAACTCAAGGCAGCCCTGACCGACAAGATCAGCATCTTCGTTGGCCAGTCCGGGGTGGGCAAATCCTCGCTCACCAACGCCCTGATGCCGGGGCTGGATGTACTGACCGGCGAGATCTCCGAAAACTCGGGGCTCGGCCAGCACACCACCACCACGGCGCGGCTCTACCACTTCCCGAGCGGTGGCGATCTCATCGACTCCCCCGGGATCCGCGAGTTCGCCCTCTGGCATCTGGAAGCCGACCGCATCACCTGGTGCTTCGTCGAGTTTCGCGACTATCTGGGTGGCTGCAAGTTCCGCGACTGTACCCACAAGGACGATCCAGGCTGTGCCCTGCGCGCCGCGGTCGACGCGGGCGCTATCAGTGCCGATCGCTTCCACAACTATCACCGCATCCTGGAAACCATGCAGGAAGCCCGTCACGGTCGCCAGCAAGCGCGCCTGTGACCCTAATAAACCTACGTTGATGATGAACATGAGCATTACTGACAACCTGAAAATTGCCGGTCAATACTGTCTGCCCAAGCACGCCCTCTCCCGTCTGATCGGCAAGTTTGCCGCCGCCGAAGCGGGCAACATCACCACCAAAGTGATCGAGGCCTTTATCAAGCAGTATCAGGTCGACATGAGCGAGGCGCTTCACGAGAGTCCGGCCCACTATAAGAGCTTCAACGAGTTCTTCACCCGCGAGCTCAAGCCCGGTATCCGCCCCGTGGTAGAAGATGCCATGACCCTGGCGCTGCCGGTCGATGGCACCGTCAGCCAGCTCGGCCCCATCCAGCAAGGTCGCATCATCCAGGCCAAGGGCCACGACTACAGCGCTCGCGAGCTGCTGGGCGGCTATGAGGATCTGGTGGCGCCGTTCAAGGATGGCGACTTCGCCACCATCTATCTGGCGCCCAAGGATTACCACCGCATCCACATGCCGCTGGACGGCGTGCTGGAGAGCATGGTGTTCGTGCCGGGGGATCTTTTCTCCGTCAACCCGCTCACCGCCGAGAACGTGCCCAACCTGTTTGCCCGCAACGAGCGGGTGGTCGCCACCTTCCGCACTCCGCACGGCCCCATGGCGCTGGTGCTGGTCGGTGCCACTATCGTGGCCAGCATCGAGACCATCTGGGCCGGCAACATTGCGCCGACCAAAGAGAAGAAGGTGGTGCGCTGGGATTACACCGGCGATGAGGCCATTACCCTGCAGAAAGGCGCCGAGATGGGCCTGTTCAAGCTGGGCAGCACCGTGGTCTGCCTGTTTGGCCCGGGCATGCTGGCCGGTTTCGAACCTCACTTGGCCAACGGTGTCACCACCCGCATGGGTCAGCCCTTTGCCAAGCTGGCGGAGCAGGCATGAGCGAGCAACCGAACGCCTCGCAGAAGAACAACCCGCTGCACGGGCTGACGCTGGAAGCCATCGTCACCGCACTGGTCGAGCACTATGGCTGGGAAGAGCTGGGGCAGCAGATCAATATCCGCTGCTTCACCGATAATCCCAGCATCAAGTCCAGCCTGAAGTTCTTGCGCAAGACCCCCTGGGCTCGGGAGAAGGTCGAAAGCCTCTACCTCTACGTCCAGCGCAAGCAAGCCAAATCGAAGAAGGAAGGGCAAGATGGCCTTTAAGATTACGTACACCTATAAAAAACAGGCCAAAGAGATCGGCTACGCGAACGACAAGTTCCGCAGCATCTACGACGCCATCGCCGCTGCCGAAGGGCTGGATCTCACCAGTTTTCACGCCATGGAGGCCCAGCTGGCTCAGGTTTGTCGCCGCGACAAGAAAAGCGTGAAGGATTACCAGGAGAACTACTTCAAAGAGTTGGGATTCTCCAACATCGTCATCGAACGGGATCTTCAGGAGTAACCATGCGCACCTTGACTCTGATGGCTGCCTCTCTGCTACTGGCAGCATGCAGTACACCGGAACAACATCTGGTTGGCAGCGATCGCGACAGCCACGGCTGTATCGGCAGTGCGGGCTATCAGTGGTCAGCACTGACTGGCAAATGTGTGCGCCTGTTTGAAGAGGGTATCCGGCTCAATCCAACCGATGCCAGCCAGACCAGCAGCGCCTTCGTGCTGTTCAATGCCGACCAGACGCAGGCCGAATTGCATCTGCCAAGCGGCGAGCAGCACCTGCTGACCCGTCAAGGTGCGGAGGGCAACTGGTCGTGGCAGGGTAGCGGCTACACCCTCTTTATCTGGAAGGGTTATGTGCTCAAGCACGGTGACAAGGCGATCTATCACGGGGAATAACCCCGAGGAATAGCGCACGGCGTGGTATCGGCGCGATTCCAGCGAAAAAATGCCGACCCTGTGGTCGGCATCTTTGTTTTTGCAACAGCCTGTTATCAGGCACGGCTGAGGTAATCGGCCTGCCCTACCCACTTGTAGCTGGTGAGCTCGGTCAGTCCCATGGGGCCGCGAGCGTGCAGCATCTGGGTCGAGACCGCCACCTCGGCCCCCAAACCAAACTGGCCACCATCGGTGAAACGGGTGGAGGCGTTGACATAGACAGCCGCCGAACCGGCTCCGTTGACGAAACGCTCGGCATTGATCAGATCGTTGGTCAGGATGGCATCGGAGTGACCGGCGTTATGCTCGCGCATATGGGCCAGTGCCTCGTTCACATCCGCCACCAACTTGACCCCCAGGGTCAGCCCGAGCCACTCGGTATCGAAATCCTCCGGCCCTGCCTCGCACAAGTTGTCGGCGCCAGTCAGCAGCGGCATGGCGTTGGGCGCGGCCACCAGCGTCACCTTGCGCTCGTTCATCAGCGTCACCAGCTGCGGCAGGAAAGCCGAAGCGACTTTCTCGTGTACCAACAGGGTATCGAGGGCGTTGCAGGCGGAGGGGCGTTGCACCTTGGCGTTGTCGATAACCGCCAGAGAGCGCACCAGATCGGCACTCTCGTCGACGAAGATATGGCTGATACCGAACCCGCCGATGATGACCGGGATGGAGCTGTTCTCCTTGCACATCTTGTGCAGCCCGGCACCGCCGCGGGGGATGATCATGTCCACATAGCGGTCGAGACGCAGCAACTCGCCGACCAGCGCCCGATCCGGGTTGTCGATGTACTGCACCGCCGCCTCGGGCAGACCGGAGGCCGCCAAGGCATGCTGGATCACCCGCACCAGCTCCAGATTGGAGTGGAAGGTCTCGCGCCCGCCACGCAATATGCTGGCGTTGCCAGTCTTGAGGCAGAGGCTGGCGATGTCGATGGTGACGTTGGGACGCGCCTCGTAGATGACGCCGATAACCCCGATGGGCACCCGACGACGGGAGAGGCGCAGGCCATTCTCCAGCACCCGGCTATCCATTTCGGCGCCGACCGGATCATCCAGAGTAATTACCTTGCGCACATCCGCCACAATCCCGGCCAGCCGGGCCGGATTAAGCAGCAGGCGATCCAGCATGGCTTCTGTCAAGCCCGCTTCACGGCCGGCGGCGATATCTTTCGCGTTGGCGGCGAGGATCTGTTCACTGCGAGCCTCCAGCTCGTCGGCGATGGCGGCCAGCGCCCGATTCTTCTGCGCCGTGCTGATGGTAGCCAGCTGATAGGCGGCTTCACGGGCCGCCAGCCCCATTTTCTCCAGACTCATCTCGGTTCCCTTTTGTTCATGCCGTGCCGCTCTGATTAGAGCAGCACCATATCGTCTCGATGGATGGCTACTGAACCATATCCATAGCCCAGTACCTGCTCAATCTGATCCGAGTGGACGCCACGCAGCTTGTCCAGCTCCAGATGGTCGTAACGGCAGATACCGCGCGCCAACTCGGCGCCTTTGGGATCGAGAATGCGCACCACATCGCCTCGAATAAAGTCGCCCTTGACGGCGACAATCCCCTTGGGCAGCAGGCTGGAGCCTTTCTCCTTCATGGCGGCGACAGCCCCCTGATCCACATGCACTTCGCCGTGAGGGGGCGGGCCTGCCAGGATCCAGCTCTTGCGCCCTTCCAGCGGGGAGGCCAGCGCCGGGAACAGGGTGCCAATCCGCTCACCCTTGGCGAGACGGCCAATCACCTCCGGCATCTGGCCGGTCGCGATCACCACGTTGACCCCGGCACGGCGCGCCACATCGGCGGCCTGCAGCTTGGTAGCCATGCCGCCAGTGCCAAGGCCGCTGACACTGTCACCCGCCAACGAGCGCAGGGTATCGTCGATGGTCTGCACCTCTTCAATGAGCTGGGCATCGGGATTGGTACGCGGATCGGCGGTAAACAGCCCCTTCTGGTCTGTCAGCAGGATCAGCAGATCGGCATCGGCCAGGATGGCGGCGCGGGCGGAGAGGTTGTCGTTGTCGCCGACCTTGATCTCGGCGGTCGCCACCGCATCGTTTTCGTTGATCACCGGAATAATGCGGTGATCGAGCAGGGTGCGCATGGTATCGCGGGCATTGAGATAGCGTTCGCGATCTTCCAGATCGGCGCGGGTCAGCAGCATCTGGCCGATATGCAGACCATAGAGGTTGAACAGATCCTGCCATACCCGAATCAGCTGAGTCTGACCAACCGCCGCCAGCATCTGCTTGTTGGGCAGGGTTGGCGCCAGTGGCGGGTGGCCCAGATGTTCACGCCCGGCGGCGATAGCTCCTGATGTGACGACCACGACCCGGTGGCCGTGACGGTGCAAGGCCGCACACTGTCTGACCAGCTCGACCATATGGGCACGATTGAGCTGGGAAGACCCCCCTGTGAGCACGCTGGTGCCCAACTTGACAACTATGGTTCTGTTTTCCATGGGAGCATAAAGGCTAAAAAGTAAGGAATATCTTTATACCCACGGCCATGGAGCCCTGCAAGGCAATTAACGCCGGAGGGAGGAGATGTGGCAAAGGCCCGGATGATTATGGTCGGAAGGGAAGATGGCTGACTGATGGCCCGGCAAACAGCGGGATGCTGCTCGCCGGGCATCAGGGATCAAGCGGCGGTCACGGTCAACTCATTGGTGACCTGATCCGCTGGCGCTAACTGGCACTCCAGTGCCGTCAGTTTGTCGCTGATGAGCTTGTAGAAACGGTTGAGGGTCCGCTCCACTTCTACCTGGTGCTTCTTGGGGATCGGCTTGTCCAGCCACTCACCATCAGCATTGTAGAAACCGAGCTGATAGTGGTAACGGAAGTGGTGATCGTCCTGCTCCAGCACCAGCCACCAGCCCCAGAACTCCCGTTTGTCCGGCGCCGGCTTGGCGCTGACACAGACCGACAGGCAGTCGAAACGATAACGCCCCTCTTCGCAGAGATCTTCGCGCAAATAGGGGCCAATAGCAGCAAACTGCCTCAGCAGTCGCTTGTAGGTCACTCTTTCAGACATGTTAACCTCCCTGTTAAACAAGCCGCGCCACCTCGGGATGGCGTCAGTTCTTTAGCGCAATGTCAGGTACACAAATGCTGTTTCAGCCACTCGACGATTTCGTCCAGCGCCTTGTCATACACCTCCAGCAAAGGCTGTTTGTCGAATACGATGGCCTTGCCGTTACGACTGGCCGCCGCCAATGCCCGTACATCCTGCTCGGGACAAATAAAATCTCGCTTGTGTCCAATACTCAATATCGGCACTGAAGTGCGAGTCCCCAGTAATCCTTGTGTTTTAAGTGAAAATACCTGGCACTTGGTACGCATGCCGTCCCACTGCCCAGCATCAGCCCCCAAACGGTTGGCCAGACTATCCCGCATCATGCGCGGACACTTGGCAAACAGCTCCTGATTGGTAAACACCTGATTGACCCCGGCGCCGACACAAACCACTGTGCGCAGCTTGAACGGTTCGATAAAGGCCAGTCTGGCTGCGATATTGCCCGCCAGACGCATCCCCACCATGGCGATACGCTGATGATCGACCCAGGCCACTTCGGAGAGATAATGGAGCACCGCCTGATGAAGGCGGCTGGTATCCTGCACCAGCGGCCAATGCTCGGCATAGCCAACCCCGGGCATATCGAGGGAAAGCATGCCAATACCGTTGGGCTCGAGCCGTTTGAGATAGAAGTTGAGGAAGTCGAGCTGCAGGGAGTCGATCCCGCCGCTGATGATCACCAGCGGCACCGGTTTTTCGGTCGTCGGCAGGTGGAGATAACCCTGAATATGCTTGCCGCGAAAAGGCACCTGGATCTCTTTGAGCGGTACCTTGAACAGGCGACCAGCCTCGCGATAGGCCATGTTACCGAGCAGCTGGGCCTGATCCGCCAGCTCGTCATCCTTGAGATGGGGATAGCTGGCGATAGAGTAGTAGCGCACCGCCTTGAGCAGCTGTTTCAAGGCGCCAGAAGGATCACCCTTCTCGCGCAGTTCGCGGCCCTGCTTGAAATAGTTGCCAGCCACCTGGCTCCATTCGTAGATCCAGTTGCCGGGCACATAGCCCTTGATGGTATCGAGATAGCAGTCATGGGTGCGCTCGCCGGTCGCCATGGCGATACGGGCCAGGGTCTGCTCCACTTCGATGGGATCAGCACCCTGCCAGGTCCAGGAGGGGCGACGCAGCAAGCGATACCAGCTCTTTGACATGGAGCCGTCGATAAACATCTCGTCTGACTCGGCTTGCGCCAGATCAGCCGCACTGGAGTTGGAGATCTCGGATGTTTCCAATACCTTCTTGACGCGGGTAAAGAGCTGTTCGGTCAGGTTTAGGTCTTCGTTCAAGTCCAAGATAGTGTCCCATTCATATCAGGCAATAGCTCATCTTAACCACTTTTACTGCCCATCAGCCACCCTGCAACAGATTGATACACAAAAAAACAGGGCTCCAAATTGGAGCCCTGTGAAACCATTATTGCCGGTTGCGACCAATGGACGCAGTGAGCGTCACATCCCGATCCCGTTACTTTTCGTCGCAGATCGGTGTGGCGAACTCCAGTGCCATATCCCACGGCTGTTCAATCCAGGTATCCTGCGGGATCGCCACTTCGAAATCGTCCAGCAGCGCTTCGCCCATCGGCTTGGCGAAAATCGCGATGAACTTGGCTTTCGGGTAGAGCTCGCGGATCGCCTTGGCGGTAGTGCCGGTGTCCACCAGATCTTCCACCACCAGCCAGCCTTCGCCGTCACCAGCGGTGGTGGCAGCCTTCACGACCACCAGCTCGCGCTGGCTGTCATGGTCATAGCTGGAGATGCAGAGGGTTTCCACATTACGAATGCCAAGTTCACGGGCCATCAGGGCTGCGGGCACCAGACCACCACGGCTGACCGCGATGATACCTTTCCACTGGCTGACAGGCAGCTGACGACGGGCCAGACGGCGAGCTTCACGTTGCAGGTTGTCCCACGACACATAGAACTTTTTCGGCATGTTATCGATCTCGAATAGTTATTTAAAAACAATCACTTAAAATCACAGCATCCGCAATTCTCCCTGCGGATGCCACTAAATGGCGGCCCTTGCCCGACTGAATTCAGATTGCACTTCGGCTGCCTCAGGGCTAAGCCTCGGCAGCAAATCTGATAACAATGGAAGCAAGATGGGCTTATCCGGCGATCGGTTAGATGAAGTGTCCAAACCGCGGACAGGCTGTTGGGCCGATATGATAGCACCGTTTGCAGAGAAAATGCCTGGCAAACGTATGCCAAAAACAGGAAAAATCGGCATCACCCTCTCCATTCGGCACATCTCGAGCGCCAAACGACTAACCTGTCATCCCTGCTGCCGAGTCCTAATGGGCTGTGCGGCAAATCGCAGATAAAAAAATAGCAGGGGGAGGATTTACCTCACGCACCTGCTGCTTTCTCGCCTCTGCCTGGTTGGGCAGCTCGTCTTAGCGACGAGTGACGAAGGGGTTAGGGTAGCTGAAACCCTGGGTATACAAAGAGGGGGCAAACCAATAGGTTGAGTTGCTGCCTGGCATATTGAAACTCCTGATTGCTTAACAAGTTACGTACCTTTAATGCGGGCTCAAATCCGTGAACGAACACTCGGTTCCATGGAGGCGCACTTGCTTTGCTTCGGTTCCCTGGAGGCTTTCATCGTCATCCTGACGGGTGGCGAACCACGGGAGCTAATTTACCAGTCGGTGCGTTAAATTCAATATTTTTGTGAGATCGGTCACACATTTTCTTTTCTATCGGTCAGCGTCGTCCGAACCTGACGATCGTACTGCCTGGTTGCCATCAGCCAGCACAAGCTGCCTGCGATTTGCGCTGATTGCTCACATTTTTGTGTGATTGACTGTATTATCGTTATCCTCTTCCCCGGCCCGCTGATGGGGCCCTGTTAATTCCGTGCTGGTAAGGAGTCCCGACGTGGCACAGCTTAGCTCTCTCTCTCCCAAACTGATTTGGCATTTCTTCGAACAGATCTGCTCCATCCCCCACCCTTCCAAACATGAAGCCAAACTGAGCGCCTGGATCATCCAATGGGCTCAAGGGGAAGGTCTGGCGGTCAAGCAGGACAAGGTCGGCAACATCATCATCAAGAAACCGGCCACCCCGGGGATGGAAAACCGCAAAGCCGTGGTACTGCAGGCCCATATCGACATGGTGCCGCAGGCCAACGCCGACACCAAACACGACTTCGCCAACGATCCCATCGATGCCTATGTCGATGGCGAGTGGGTCACTGCCCGTGGCACCACTCTGGGTGCCGACAACGGCATCGGCATGGCCGGTTGCCTGGCTGTGCTGGCTGACAAGACCATCAAGCACGGCCCGCTGGAAGTGCTGCTGACCACAGACGAAGAGACCGGCATGACCGGCGCATTCGGTCTGGAAGCGGGCTGGCTGGAGGGCGAAATTCTGCTCAACACCGACTCCGAAGAGGATGGCGAGGTCTACATGGGCTGCGCTGGCGGTGTGGATGCCAATATCCGCTTCACGCTCGAGCTGGTTGACGCCAGCGAAGGCGAAGCGTTCGAGCTGGCCGTGAAAGGGCTGCGTGGCGGTCACTCAGGTTGCGATATCCATCGCGGTCGTGGCAACGCCAACAAGCTGCTGGTTCGCCTGCTCAAAGCAGCAGAGCCGCTGGGTGTTCGTCTGGCCGAGATCCACGGCGGCACCCTGCGCAACGCCATCCCGCGCGAAGCCCGTGCCACCCTGCTGGTGCCCGCTGCCAGCGTGAACGAGTTCAAGGCGCTGGTTGACCGCTACACCGGGATCTACCAGACCGAACTGGCCGCCACCGAGCCAAACCTGACCGTGCTGGTCAACAACGCCGCCAAACCGGCCAAGCTGATGAGCGTCTCCCTGCAGCAGCGACTGCTGGATGCCCTGATGGCCTGCCCGAACGGCGTGATGCGCATGAGCGATGCCATGCCCGGCGTGACCGAAACCTCTACCAACCTGGGGGTCATCAAGACTCAGGATGGCGAAGTGTACGTCCAGTGCCTGATCCGCTCCCTGATTGACTCCGGCCGCGAGAGCATCGAGCAGATGACCCGCTCCCTGTTCACCCTGGCAGGCGCCAGCTGCGAATTCACCGGTGCCTATCCGGGTTGGGCGCCGAACGTGGACTCCCCCGTCATGGCGCTGGTACGCAACAGCTACCAGACCCTGTTTGGCACCATGCCCAACGTCATGGTGATCCACGCTGGTCTCGAGTGCGGTCTGTTCAAGAGCGCCTATCCGGAGTGGGACATGGTATCCTTCGGCCCGACCATCCGCGGTGCCCACTCCCCTGACGAGAAGGTACATATCCCGGCGGTCGAACGTTTCTGGCAACTGCTGGTGCACGTGCTGGAAGCGATTCCGGCCAAGTAACCCGGCCTACGCCACACGGCAAAGCAAAGCCCCGCACTGCTGCGGGGTTTTTTATTGTCTGTTCCAACCTGACGTTGGCACTTAACGGATGCCGCGGGCCTCGCGGATCCACTCCCAGGCTTGCTGGATCTCCTGGGTCTTCTCCTTGGCCATCTCCATCATCTCCGGCGGCAGCCCTTTGGCGGCCAGCTTGTCCGGATGATGCTTGCTCATCTCCTTGCGGTAGGCGCGCTTGATATCCTGATCGCTGTCGCTCTCGCTCACCCCCAGCAACTGGTAGGCATTCTTGAGGCGATCCGCAGAGGGTGCCGCCTGCCGATACTGCTGACCACCGGAATGGCCCCCCTGATACTGGCCATGGGCCTGATTGAAGAAGTTCATCTGCGCCTCGGCCATTGCCAGAATGCGGGCCAACTCGATGCGGCTGAAGCCCAGCTCGTCGGCAATGGTGTGCAGAATGGCGCGCTCGCCCTCCTCCACCCGCCCGTCGGCAAAGGCCGCCTGCAGTTGTACCTCGAGGAAGAAGCGCAGAATATCGCGCTGCCCCAGACTGGCACGGCGGAACTCGGCCAGGGTCTCGCGCAGCGGGAAGTCAGCCTCCTTACCGAGACGAAACGACTCCTGCGCCCGGGCACGCTGTTCGCCCGCCAGCCGCATACGATCCATCAGGTTGGAGGCAACCCGGATCTCCTGTTCGGTCACCTGACCGCTTGACTTGGCGATATGCCCCATCACCGAGAAGGTGGCGTGGAAGAAGACGGCTTGCTGCTCCTGACTCGGGCCGCGACGAAACGCCCCCTGCAGCCCCATGCCACGGTCGAAACGGTGGCCGATCCAGAGGCCAATCAGGGCACCGATGATGTTGCCGAGCAGAAAACCGAAGAAGGCGCCCAGCACCTTACCCCAAATACGCATGGTTCAAGACCTCTTGAAGTTAATGAGTGCGGGCCTGGAGCTGGTCATCCAGCTCGCGCAGACGGTCGACAGTGCCGATATCGCGCCACTCGCCAGCGAGCAGGCTGCCGCCCACCAGCCCTTGCGCCATCCAGTCACGGAGCAGAGGCGCCAGCTTGCGGGCGCCGCCCGCGAGACCGGCAAAGGCCGCCGGATCATATAGTCCGACCCCGCTGAAGGTAAACGCTGGCGTATCCATGACTCGCCCCCCTTGCAGGGCAAAGTCCCCGGCCGGATGCTGGGGCGGATTGGGCACCAGCCAAAGGTGGGCCAAATCATCGCCAAGGGGCTGGCTGACCAGAGTGTGATAATCGAGATCGAGCCAGGTATCGCCGTTGATCACCAAAAAAGGTTCAGAGCCCAGTAGCGGCAGCGCCTGCACAATGCCGCCCGCGGTCTCCAGCGCGCTCTCCTCGGCTGACCAGTGGATGGTCACGCCAAGCGCACTGCCATCACCAAGGCTCTCGACCAACTTGTGGCCGAGCCAGGCGTGGTTAATGACCAGCTCGGTCACGCCAGCTGACTTCAACTTTTCGATATGGTGGACGATAAGCGGCTTGCCCCCCACCGCCAGCAGCGGCTTGGGCAGCAGGTCAGTCAGCGGGCGCATCCGCTCGCCACGGCCAGCGGCCAGGATCATCGCCTTCATGGTTTTACCCCTGCATTGGCGACACCCGGCAACACCACCTGCTCCAACCACTGACCAAAACGGGCCAGTACCGGATAGGCGCTACCGTGAGTGCGACAGACATCCACCACATAGCCGAGGGTACGGGGAATATCCTTGAGATAGCCGGACTTGCCGTCCCGATGATAGAGCCGGGTAAAGATTCCGGCAGCTTTGAGGTGGCGCTGCATGCCGGTCAGGTCGGCATCACGACGGAAACTGGCATAATCGAGCTCGCCAAGCAGCCCCGCCTGTTGCAGGGTGGCAAAACCGTGGCGCATCCCTTCATCGATCACCTCGTCCGGCCAGCGCACGTAGCAATCTTTCAGCAGAGAGACCAGGTCATAGGTAAGCGGCCCGATGACCATGTCCTGAAAATCGATGATGGCGAGTTCGCTGCTATCAGGAGTGTCACCGCCACACACCATCAGGTTGCGACTGTGGAAATCTCTATGCATCACCCCCTGCGGCTGGGCCAGATTGCAGGCGGTGAGGCAGGCAAAGGTCTCGTCCAGCAGTTGCTGCTCTTCATGGCTCAGAGTCAGTTGCAGATGATGACCCAGCAGCCACTCGGGGAAAATGCTGTTCTCCCGCGCCATAAAAGCCGCATCGAAGGGTTCAAGCGCCAGTTCAACCGCCCCCAGGCGGGGCAGCAAATCAATCGCCTTGCCATACCAGGCCAGTACGTTGTGTTCGTTCAGGCAGCTGATCAGCTGGGTATCGCCCAGATCACTGACCGCCAGCAGCCCCTGTTCGTAGTCCACCGCCTTCACCTCTGGCGCCAACAGCTGACGCGCCTGCAAGGCGGCCGCGTTACGAACAAATTCATGATTTTTTTCGGTTTTCGGATTGGCATCCACCCACACCAGACCACCACCACGAGAGTAGCGGCGGAAGCTGGCATCACCGGAAATGAGGGTAAGCATGAGAGTGGCATCACCGGAAATACGGCGTGCCCACTGCAATAGCAGGGAATCGCGATCGTGCATAAGTAGAGGACCAAGGTGGAAAGCAGCACTTGGCTGTTAGCCCTGGCCGCAATAATGCTTTATCATTGCTGGCTAACATAAAGCAATGACATGCAATGTCAACTCGATGAAACCTGTCGTAAAATGCATGCCTTGGATCAACCGTATCTATCACGGATTGCACGAGTCTTTCACATGACAAAATGGACACTGGGGTACCGCTATCCCATCGCCCTGACTATCAGCCTGGCCCCCGCACTCACCCCTATGATGGTGCAGGCGGCTCCGTTCGAAGCGCAGCCAGCCACCGGCATTCTAGATAGTCTCTGCTATGACTATGTTCCCAAGATAGAGAAGCCTGCATCGGATCAGGATGCCAACGCGCAGCCGGTCGAGGTTGATGCCGACCGTCTCGAAGCCAAACAGGGCGGCACAGCCGTCTATGAAGGTGACGTCAAGGTTCGTCAGGGTGTTCGCAAGTTTGACTCCGACTATGCCCAGCTCGACCAGAAGAGCCGGGATGTCATCGCCATCGGCAACATCTATTACAACGACGGTCAGGTGACCGTCACCAGCGACAAGACCCTCAAATCCAATCTGGATACCAAGAACTCCGAGCTGGAAGAGGGCAAGTATCAGGTGCATGGCTCACCAGTGCGCGGCTTTGCCAAGCGCGTGGTGATGACCAACAACAACCAGAACATCACCATGGAGGGGGCCCAGTACACCACCTGCCCCCCCGGTCAGGAAGTGTGGACCCTCAAGGCGGGCAGTATCGACATCGACCAGAAAGAGGTGTTCGGCGAAGCCTGGAACGCCAGCCTCTGGCTCTATGACTACCCGGTGTTCTACTTCCCCTATATCAACTTCCCCATCAAGGATGAGCGGAAGACCGGTCTGCTCTACCCGGGTTACAAGCAGAGCTCCAGCAACGGCATGGATATCACCCAGCCCTTCTACTGGAACATAGCTCCCAACTACGATGCCACCATCACCTCCCGTTTTATGGATAAACGCGGCCTGATGGAACAGGTGGAGTTCCGCTACATGCCGGACCCCGCCCACACCGGCACCCTCTATTTTGAAAATCTGGCGGATGACAAGCAGTACAGCCCGAGCAATCCGAGTCTGGCTGGCCTGTCCGATGGCCATCGCTACCTGATGAACGTCCGCCACGGTTCCGCCCTGATGGATGGCAGCCTGCGTTTTGGTATCGACTACACCCAGGTGCGCGACAAGGACTACAACTACTTCAACGACTTCAGCCCGCAAGTGGGCACTCAGGTCGACAGTCAGTTGCAGCAATCCTTTACCGCCGGCTACTACCAGCACAACTGGAACCTCACCTCCGAGGTGCGCCGCTACCAGATCCTGAGCCCATATGCGTTGCTGCCCCACGAGATGCTGCCGCGTATCGACTACAACTACTATCAGCAAGGCAAGTGGTTCGATCTGGCCTGGAACAGTGAACTGACCAAGTTTGGCTATGACAGTGGCAGTGCCGCCACTCTGCAAGCAGGTGAGCGCTATACCGCCACCCGCCTGCATCTGGCACCAACCCTGACCGTGCCCCTGGTGGATGCACCGGGTTACTACCTGACCAGTCAGTACAAGCTGATGTTTACCTCCTACAACCAGGAGGTACCCGATAATCTGGTTAGCCAGGACCGCAGCCGCTTCACCGATGCAGACAGCAAACAGCTGACCCTGAAAGAGGGCACTATTACCCGTACTCTGCCCTCCTTCCGCCTCAAGGGGGGCGTCAACTTCGATCGGCCGCTCGACTGGTATGATGGCAAGGGCACCCAGACCCTGGAGCCTGAGTTCCAGTACCTCTATATCCCTTACAAAAATCAGGACGAGATCGGGATCTACGACTCCACCACCACCCGTCAGGACTACTACAGCCTGTTCAGTGACCGCCGCTTTGCCGGTCTCGACCGCATCAGCGACGCCAATCGGGTCACCGTTGGCCTGACCAGCCGGGTCTATGACAATGTGGGTGATGAACGGTTGCGTCTGGCGGTGGCCCAGGCCTTTGAAATGACGCCACCCAAGGTGCGCCTCTACCCTTCAAATCCGGAAAGTACCAACGCCCGCTCTCTGCTCTCGTTCGAGGGGGATGCCCGGATCACCGATGAGTGGTTTGCCCACGCAGGGACCCAGTACGATACCTCCGAGGGTGAATTTACGGCTGGCAACGGTGCAGTCGAGTACCGGACCGGCAAGCTGACCACTCAGGTCAACTACCGCTACATCAAGGATGGCAACCTGGACTATCGCTATCCGACCAACACGGCGCTGGCAGAAGATCTGAGCCAGGCGGGTCTGGTGATGATGGCGCCGATCGCCGATCAGTGGCAGATGTATGGCGGTTACTACCGTGACATCAAGCAGGATGTGAACATTGACCGCAAGATCGGTGTCAAATACGACTCCTGCTGCTGGAGCATCAACATGAGCCTGGAGTGGCACAATCAGCCGGACAACGTCACCCTGAAGCCCACTTCGGAAAAAGTCATTGGTCTGCAGTTTGAAATGAAGGGACTTGGCAGCGTGGGTACCGGTGGCCGCAGCGTCACACTGGATACCGAGCTGTTGCCCTATGTTCGCCCGTTTAATCTGAAAGGCCAGCAATGATGCTGGTCCAGCCTTGAGAGATGGATATGAAAAAGACCCTGATTGCCCTGCTGACCGCGGGAATGTTCGGTGCCATGAGCCAGGCCGCACTGGCTGCGCCCGAGCTGATGGACAAGGTGCTGGCCGTGGTCAACAAGGACGTGGTGCTGTCCAGCCAACAGGACGCACTGGTCAACAAGGTAAAACTCTCCGCTCAGGAGAGCGGCCAGTCCCTGCCTGACGATACCACCCTGCGCAAACAGGCGCTGGATCGCCTGATCCAGGAGAGCCTGCAGTTGCAACTGGCGGAGCGCCAGGGGCTGAAGATCAGCGACACCCAGCTGGAACAGGCTATTCAGGGCATCGCTGCCGACAACAAGATGACCCTGGATCAGCTGCGGGCCCAGCTCGCCCGTGAAGGGATGACCTATGCCCAATATCGGGAAGAGGTTCGCCGCGAGATCCTGATGAACGAGGTGCGCCGCAACCAGGTGCGCCGCCGTATCAACATCTCCGAGCAGGAGGTGAAGCAGGTGGTGGAGATCCTGAAGAAACAGGGTCAACAGCAGAACGAATACCACGTCGGCCATATCCAGATTGCCCTGCCGGACAACCCCACAGCCGCCCAGCTGGATGCCGCCAAGAGCAAGATCGAGCGCATTCTGGCCGCCCTCAAGCAAGGTGCCGACTTCCGCAAACTGGCCATTGCCGAGAGTAACGGTCCCAAGGCGCTGGAAGGGGGCGACTGGGGCTGGATGAGCCCGCAAGAGATGCCGACCCTGATGGCGGAAGCGGTGCAAGGTGCCAAGAAGGGCGATATCGTCGGCCCGCTGCGCTCCGGCGCCGGCCTGCACATCGTCAAGGTGTTCGACACCAAGGGTCAGCAGCAAGTGATGCAGACCGAGGTGAAGGCACGTCATATCCTGATCAAGCCCTCCATCATCCTGAGCGAAGAGAAAGCCAAGGGGATGCTGGATGGCATTCTGCACGACATCAAGAGCGGCAAGGCCAGCTTCGCCAGCATGGCGGAGAAGTACTCCGAAGATCCGGGCTCTGCGGTGCAGGGTGGCGAACTGGGCTGGTCTGATCCCAACGTCTATGTCCCCGAGTTCCGCGACATGGTCAACCGTCTGCAACCGGGCCAGATCAGTGCCCCGTTCCGCACCAGCCACGGCTGGCACATCGTGCAGGTGGAAGATCGCCGCAGCCAGGATGCGACCGACAAGGCTCAGGAGCAGCGCGCCTACCAGCTGATCTACAACCGTCGCTTCGTGGAAGAGTCACAGGCGTGGCTGGATGAGCTGCGTGACGAGGCCTACATCCAGATCGAAGGAGCCGGTAGCTGATGAGCTGCCGTCGCCTTGCCGTTACACCGGGCGAACCGGCCGGGATCGGCCCGGATCTGGTGCTGCAGATTGCCCAGCAGGATTGGCCCCACCAGTTGGTGGTGATCGCCGATCCGGCGCTGCTGCGCGAGCGGGCAACCCTGCTTGGGCTGCCCATCGAGCTTGAGCCCTACGATGCCGCCGCCCCTGCCCGCCCCCAGCGGGCGGGCACCCTGACCGTCTGTCCGGTCTCCCTCGGCGCCCCCGTGGTGCCGGGCGAGCTGAACGAAGGCAATGGCGCCTATGTGCTGGCGACCCTGCAGCGTGCCTGCGATGGCAACATGAGCGGCGAATTTGCCGCCGTGGTGACCGGGCCGGTGCACAAGGGGATCATCAACCAGGCCGGGGTCTCGTTCAGCGGCCACACCGAGTTCTTTGCCCAGCAATCCAACACCGCAGATGTGGTGATGATGCTGGCAACCGAGGGGCTGCGGGTCGCACTGGCGACCACCCATATTCCGCTGGCCTATGTGGCGATGGCCATCACCGAGGATCGCCTCGGCAAGGTGATCCGGATCCTCAACGAGGATCTCGCCACCAAGTTTGGCATCGCCAAACCCCGTATTTACGTCTGCGGCCTCAACCCCCACGCAGGGGAAGGTGGCCATCTCGGACGTGAAGAGATTGACGTGATCGAACCCGCCCTGGCCACCCTGCGCCAGGAAGGGATAGATCTGGTCGGCCCCTTGCCGGCCGACACCTTGTTCCAGGAGAAATACCTCAAGGATGCGGATGCGGTACTCGCCATGTACCACGACCAGGGGCTGCCCGTACTCAAATACAAGGGCTTCGGCAGTTCGGTCAATATCACCCTGGGGCTTCCCTTCATCCGCACTTCGGTGGATCACGGCACCGCGCTGGATCTGGCAGGCAAGGGCCTGGCGGATTCGGGCAGCCTTGTCACCGCGATTAACCACGCCATCAAGATGGTAGAGAAAAAAAGATATGAGCAGTAAGGTGCACATGGGCCACACGGCCCGTAAGCGTTTCGGTCAGAACTTCTTGCACGACCGGTATGTGATCGATCAAATCGTCGCCGCCATCAACCCGCAGCCGGGTCAGAATCTGGTGGAGATCGGCCCGGGTCTGGCCGCGCTGACCGAGCCGGTTGCCGCCCAGATGGACAAGATGACCGTGGTCGAGCTGGACCGGGATCTGGCAGCGCGCCTGCGCGAGCACCCGACCCTGAAGGAGAAGCTCACCGTCATCGAAGCGGACGCCATGCGTTTCGACTTCGGCACCCTGATGGGTGAAGGCAAGAGGCCGCTGCGAATCTTCGGCAACCTGCCCTACAACATCTCCACCCCGCTCATCTTCCACCTGTGCGAGTTTGCCGACCGGGTTGAAGACATGCACTTCATGCTGCAAAAGGAAGTGGTATTGCGTCTGGCCGCCGGCCCCGGCAGCAAGGCTTATGGCCGTCTGAGCGTGATGACCCAGTACTACTGCCAGGTGGTGCCGGTGCTGGAAGTGGGCCCGGGCGCCTTCAAACCGGCGCCGAAAGTGGACTCTGCCGTAGTTCGCCTGATCCCGCACAAGAATCCGACCATAGTCGCAAAAGACATTCGTTGTCTGAATCGCGTCTGTACCGAAGGCTTTGGCCAGCGTCGCAAGACCATCCGCAACAGCTTCTCCAACTTCATCACCGACGCCCAGCTGACCGAGCTTGGTATCGATGGCAACCTGCGCCCGGAGAATCTCTCCCTCGAGCAGTTTGTCATGATCGCCAACTGGCTGGCGGATCAGCAACAGGCCTGATCCTGTGGCACTCCCGCACATCGAGATCCGCCCATACCCCCTGTATGTGGCGGGCTCCAAAGACCCTTACCAGTTTCACTATCTGATCGAGATTGAGAATCTGGGGCCCGGCCCGGTGCAACTGCTTCATCGGCGCTGGCTCATCACCGATGCCAATGGCAAGATGCTGGAAGTGGCAGGCCCAGGCGTGGTCGGGGAACAACCCGTCATTGCCGAAGGTGAGACCTACCGCTACCAGAGCGGCGTGCCGCTGGCGACCCCGCTTGGGGTGATGGAAGGGAGCTATACCCTGCAAGATGGCTCTGGTCAGCAGTTCGAGGCGCACATCGCCCCCTTCACGCTGGCCATCCCCAATATTATCAACTGAGGTTTCATGGCGAACTGTTTTGTCGGTGACATCCAGGGCTGTTACGACGACTTGCGCCGTCTGCTGGATCTTGCCGCGTTCGATCCCGAGAATGACGTGCTCTGGCTCTGCGGCGATCTGGTCGCCCGCGGCCCGGACTCCCTCAATACCCTGCGTTTTGTCAAAGGGCTGGGCAACCGTGCCGTTACCGTGCTCGGCAACCACGACCTGCACCTGCTGGCTGTCGCTGATGGCGTTGCACCGCTCAAGAAGAAAGACAAGCTGCAAAGCCTGATGGATGCCCCTGATCGGGATGAACTGCTGGAGTGGCTGCGCCACCGCCCGCTACTGGCCGAACATCCGGATCTCCCCATCATGATGGTGCATGCCGGTATCTCTCCGGCGTGGGATGTCCGCACCGCGCGCAACTGCGCCCGCGAGGTAGAGAGCCTGCTCCGCGGTGACCAGTACAGCTGGCTGCTGCACAACATGTACGGCGACCAGCCCGATGGCTGGAAAGATGATCTGGTCGGGATCGACCGCTACCGCTACATCATCAACACCTTCACCCGAATGCGCTTCTGCTACTTCGATGGTCGGCTCGACTTCAAATGCAAGAAGGGCCCCAAGGAGTCGACCCCGGGCCTTCGTCCCTGGTTCGAACAGCGCGAGCATCACGTGGATGACCCCATTCTGGTGTTCGGCCACTGGGCGGCCCTGATGGGCAACACCGGCAAGAGCGACATCAAAGCGCTCGATACCGGCTGTGTCTGGGGCAACAGCCTCACTCTGTGGCGCTACGAGGATGATGCCCTGATCGCCACCCCTTGCCCGGTTCACGCCAGCTAGGGGGACGCAGCAATCTGGCGGTCGCTGCCGCACGGATTGCCACAACCAGCTCCAATCACAAAGCCCGGTAATCTGCCGGGCTTGCTGTTTTAGGCTCCCTGTTTTCCGGCGAACGAAGTTACAACTTGCGCCCCAGCCGCTTCTCGATCTGGCGCCGCTCCCACTCGGGGCCAAACAGCTTGAAGGGCTGAAACACCCGAACAGCATGGGAGGCAAGCCCCAATCCCCAGCCCAGGGTTGGCCACCAGGCCCAGATGTACTCCGGATTGCTCAGGTAATTGATGACAAACAGCCCGCAGATCACCACCACGTAGCTAGCGACATGGTGATAGAAGCCCTTGAGCTCCTCCACATAGCGCATTGCCACCCGCTCCTCTGCCGATACCTGCACCGCATCCTGACCCATAGTGTCACTTCCTCTCATCTCGCGCTCCTGTTGCTCTGATCCATCCAGTTGAGCCACATCGAGTTCAAAGACGGCGGCCAGGGCCTTGAGAGATTCCAGTCCGGGTTGCTGCCCCTGCTCGATCCGCTGGATAGTGCGGACACTCAAACCAGTCAACGTTGCCAACTGATCCTGAGACCAACCCCGTTGCAATCTCAACTTCCTGACGATCATCTCGAACTCCTTATGGTAATTGACAGGGCCAGCATAGGGCTTGCGCCGCGAAAGGTGACACGACAGATGGCCGACATCAACCTGACAACGCTTTAAAATCAATAAGTTGAATAAACATAAAGAGATATAAGGTCAAGCTCTGGCACACATGCAGATGTGCCCGGATGTGTAATCACAGGCTCTGCATCAGCTCGGCGGCAATCTCGAAAGAACGCAGTCGGGCCTGATGATCGACGATGGGCCCATTGAACATCAGCTCATCGGCGCGGGTTTCCGCCAGCAGCGCCTTGAGGCCGTGACGAACCTGCTCAGGGTCTCCTACCAGAGAGCGGGCAAGGGTCTGCTCCATCGCCATCAGCTCACGGGGCGCCCACTCGTCGCCAAGCTGGACGACCGGCGCAGGCAGCTTGCCCGCATCACCGCGATGGAGGCGCAAAAACTGCTGCTGCACGGTAGTGAACTGAAAGCGGGCTTCGCGCTCGCTGTCGGCGGCGATCATATTGATACAGACCACAGCATAAGGCTTAGGCCAGCGAGCAGAGGGGCGATACTGGCTACGGTAGATCTCCAGCGCTTGCAGCAACATGGCGGGCGCGAAATGGGAAGCAAAACCGAATGGCAAGCCCATCGCCGCTGCAAGTTGCGCACTGTAGAGGCTGGAGCCAAGCAGCCAGATGGGTAGATACAGCCCCTGGCCGGGTACCGCCTGCACCGCGCCAATCTCGTCGCCAAAGTAGCTCATCAGCTCACGCACATCGGCGGGGAAATCATCCACCTCACCGCTGCGCATACGCCGCAGCGCCCGCATGGTGCGCTGATCGGTCCCGGGGGCGCGACCAAGACCGAGATCGATGCGGTCGGGATAGAGCGAGGCCAAAGTGCCAAATTGCTCGGCAATCACCAGTGGCGAGTGGTTCGGCAGCATGATGCCACCCGCCCCGATCCGCAAAGTGGTGGTGGCCTCGGCCAGATGACCGATCAGCACCGAGGTGGCGGCACTGGCAATGCCCGGCATGTTGTGATGCTCGGCCAGCCAGTAGCGCTGGTAACCCCAGCCTTCGGCATGGCGGGCAAGCTCCCGTGAACAGCGAAACGACTCGGCAGGCACGGAACCTTCGGCAACAGGCACTAGATCGAGCACGGAATAGGGGATGGCAGACATGGTTCACTCCATTGATTTACAGGCCAGTAACAAGTGGGGCAATGTAGCACGGGATACCTGAATGAATCACTATCTCCTGCCACACTCTGCCTGCCAAGCGGCAGCAATCGAACGGAACAAATCTCAGGCAAGTATTGTTTGAACGCTCATCCTGCTGGCTGCACAAGCCCGTGGGTGGATCATATTTTCTTACATTTGCGGGCTGGCCTGAGCGCCCCTGGCTGGTTATAACGGTGCCCCTATAGCGAAGGGGGAGCAATAGACTCCCCCTCACTCTTTGTCACACCACACTGTTCAGGTTATCTATGTCAAAACATCTCGTTCTGCTGGGCACGCTGACGCTCTCCGGCTGCGCCCTGTTGTCTCCCCCCGCCCCCACCGTAACCCCAGTGCACCTTGCCGATCCCAGCCAGCGAGGCTTCTACATCGAGTGCAGCAGCATGAAAGCCTGCTTCCAGCAGGCCAACCAGACCTGCCCGCAAGGTTACAAGGAGACCGACCGCCGCCAGCAGACGCTCTACAGCACCCAGTATCTGGGGGGAAGCTATGACAAGGAGAAGAAAATCTACCAAGCTGCCAAGCCCTATCGCATCGCCAACACGGTCCACTCGTTAACCATCCAGTGTCCGATCTGAGCATAACGTCACGCTCCCCCCCTTTTCTTGTCCCACAGAGCACGCGCCTTTTATGCCACAGAGAATTGTCCTGCTGGGCAGTATATTGCTGTCCGGTTGCGCCCCCGCCACTGTCACTGAGCTCACCTCCGCAGATTCCTCGCTGCAACGATTCCAGATCGAGTGCAGTGCGCCGGATGATTGCCAGCAACAGGCAAGCTTGAGCTGTCCGCAGGGCTATCAGGAAACCGATCGCAGCCAGCACACCTTCACCAAGGTTCAGATGAGCATGGGGGGCACCGACCCGATGAGGGGATTTAGCCCGAGCTTCCCCCAGATCAGCACCTACACCATCCATACCCTGCTGGTGCAGTGTCCCCGCAAGCCGGCACAGCCCCACCCGCAGGGACACTGATGAGCAAGGGCCCGCAGGCCCTTCTCTCTTGTTACCCACACTCAGCCCACGGCGAATGACCCACACCTTGCAAGGCAGGACGTTTTGCGAATAACCCGCGTCATCCATCAAGCCCGGAGAAAAGAGGAAAAGCCATAAAAAAACGGTCAACCCAGGTTGACCGTTTTTTCACTGCGCTGCGCCCTTAGAACAGCAGGTGTGCTACCCCGGCGATAACCGGCAAGGTGACCAGAGTGCGCAGCAGGAAGATAACGAACAGCTCCCACAGCTTGACCGGGATCTTGCTGCCCAGCAGCAGGGCACCCACTTCCGACATATAGATCAGCTGGGTCACCGACATGGCGGCAATCACGAAGCGGGTCATATCACTCTCGATGGTCGAGGCCAACACTGCCGGAATGAACATGTCGGCAAAACCGACCATGATGGTCTTGGACGCCGCTTCCGCCTCCGGCAGTTGCAGCAGCTCCAGCAAGGGGACGAACGGGGCGCCAAGCCAGTTGAAGATAGGGGTATGTTCGGCCAGCATCAGGGCACAGGTACCGATCGCCATCACCACCGGCAGCACGCCAAACACCATATCCAGTGCATTCTTCACCCCTTCCCGCACGACGGCGCCGAGATCAGTCATGCTGTCAGCCTTGGTCAGCGCACGCTCGAAACCATAGCTCATCACGCTGTGCTGGTGTGGCACGGCTTCCTGCTTGCGGCACAGGGGAGTGCCATCGGCATAGATGTCCTTCTTCCAGCAAAGTGGCGGCAGACGCGGCACCACGATGGCCGCGACCACACCCGCCAGACAGACGGTCAGGTAGAAGGGGACAAACATGTGCTCCAGCTTCACCTGGGAGATCACCACCAGACAGAAGGTGATGGAGACCGCAGAGAAGGTGGTACCAATCACCGCGGCTTCACGCTGGGTATAGAACTTACCTTCATACTGCTTGCTGGTCAGCAGGATGCCAACGCTGCCATCGCCAAGCCAGGAGGCAAAGCAGTCCACTGCGGAGCGACCCGGCAACCGGAACACCGGACGCATGATGCGGGTCATCATGGTGCCGACAAATTCCAGCAGCCCGAAATCGAGCAGTAACGGCAGCAGCAGGCCGGCAAAAATGAAGACCGAAAACAGCACCGGCAGCAGATCGTTGAGCACCAGTCCACCGGTTGCGCCGGAGTAAAGCACCTCTGACCCCACCTGGAAGAAGGTCAGCAGCACGAAGATACCGCCCAATACCCGCACGCAGGCCCAGAAAGGGGAGACATTGAACAAGCTGTTGAGGAAAGGACGACGCACCAGAATCGCCGGCTTGAACAGCCAGGCAATCAGCGTCATCAGCATGGTGGTGGTGATCACCGCACTGACCATGGCGACCAGATAATCGGCAAAAACGCGCTGTACCAGCTTGGCCAGCACGGCCACCGGGATGGTGACGTTACCGTCATAGACGACCGGCGTCATGAACAGCAGGATCCCGATAAGTGACGGAACCAGAAACATCAACAAGTTACGGCGAGTATTGACCGCAGGTGCTTCGAGACTCTTTTCCAACATGATATGACTGCCCTAATGTTACTTTTCCCTAGCCCGGCCAACCTGCGTATTCATGCATTAACCGGCAAAACGGGCGCAAGAATACTCTAAAAAAATGCACAAACAAGCCCTTAAGACAGAAATCTGCGCATAAATATTTCCACAGGTAAACCTTCCATTAAAACAATAAGATACAGCGGCGCATATCGATTCAATCGACATCGCCAGATGATTGTTTCGTTATTGTTAATTTTTGTGGGCAGTATAATCGGTTATCAGTGGCAGGCAATAAGTGACATCACAAATATACCTAATGAGTTGCTGCTCGATAGACATAAAAAAACCGGAGCCTGTTCAGGCTCCGGTTTTCAATGAGAGTGACGGGGATCAGTCACGGACGTAGATGACTTCAACGCCATCATCTTCGTCGTCATCCCAATCGTCATCATCAAGCCCTTCATCGAAGGCAAGAGAGGCAGCCAGTGCTTCCGCTTCAGCCTTGGCCAACTGGTTCTTGTGGTAGTCGTCCCACTTGAACTCCGCCTTCTCAATGGCGTCTTTGGCATCTTCCGCCAGCTGACGGGGCATGGTGTCCAGCAGATCCAGAATGTCGTAGCAGACCTTCTTGGTGCCTTCCTTGCTGATGGCAGTGATGGCATAGACCGGACCTTCGTGGTTCAGGGCCGCCTTGACGCGATCCATCACCTCCTGAGCTTCTTCTTCCAGGATCAGGTCCATCTTGTTAAACACCAACCAGCGCGGCTTGCCAGCCAGTTCCGGGCTGTACTTCTCCAGCTCCTTGACGATGGTCACGGCATTTTCAGCAGGATCGGAGCCATCAACCGGGCAGATATCCACCAGGTGGATCAGCACGCGGCAACGCTCGAGGTGTTTCAGGAAGCGGATACCCAGGCCTGCGCCTTCGGCTGCACCTTCGATCAGACCCGGGATATCGGCGATCACGAAGGAGCGGGAGTTTTCACCACGCACCACACCTAGGTTCGGTACCAAGGTAGTGAAGGGGTAATCAGCTACTTTCGGGCGAGCCGCAGAAACGGCGCGAATAAAGGTAGACTTGCCTGCGTTGGGCAGACCCAGCATGCCGACATCGGCCAGCAGCAGCAGCTCCAGCTTCAGGGTACGCACTTCACCCGGAGTACCGTTGCTCTTCTGGCGGGGAGCACGGTTGACGGAGCTCTTGAAGCGGGTGTTGCCCAGACCATGGAAACCACCTTTGGCAACCAGCAGCTTCTGCTCGTGGTGGGTCAGATCCCCCAGCAGTTCACCGGTATCTTCATCGGTCGCTCGGGTACCGACCGGCACGCGCAGGATCTTGTCCTTGCCGCGGCGGCCGGTACAGTTGGCGCTCTGGCCATTCTCACCGCGCTCGGCAGCATGGAAACGCTCGAAACGGTAGTCGATCAGGGTATTGAGGTTCTCGTCGGCGATCAGATATACGTCGCCACCGTCACCGCCGTCACCGCCGTCCGGACCACCGTTGGGAATATATTTTTCACGGCGAAAGCTTACACAACCGTTACCACCGTCACCGGCATCGACTCGAATCTGGACTTCATCAACAAACTTCATAGGTAACCGTCACCTTAATTCGAAAAACCGATACGCAATTATAGTGGTACAGACCCCTGCGGGCGATACGCATCTTGCCAATCATGCCCGTCAGAGCCAAAGTCAGCTGCGTTCCGTTTTTTCGTCAACGACATCAGAAAGACGTCAGAAAAACAAAAGCCCCGCCTGTTGGCGGGGCTTCGGATCCTTGCGGTCCGTAATTACTCAGCAACGATGCTAACGTATTTACGATTCAGCGGACCTTTAACTTCGAACAGGATTTTACCAGTCGCGGTTGCGAACAGGGTGTGATCCTTGCCCAGACCAACGTTGGTGCCAGCGTGGAACTTGGTACCACGTTGACGAACGATGATGCTGCCAGCCAGAACTGTTTCGCCGCCGAAACGCTTCACGCCCAGGCGTTTAGCTTCAGAATCGCGACCGTTGCGGGATGAACCGCCAGCTTTTTTGTGTGCCATTTATCGGACTCCTCTAATTAAGCGCTGATGCCAGTGATTTTGACTTCAGTGAACCACTGACGGTGGCCCGCTTGCTTACGATGGTGCTTACGACGACGGAACTTGACGATAGTCACTTTCTCGCCACGGCCGTGAGCCACAACTTCAGCTACAACCTTGCCACCTTCAACGAAAGGAGCACCTACTTTAAAAGTGTCGCCTGCAGCAACCATCAGAACTTCGTTGAAGTCGATGGTAGCGCCAGTCTCAACGTTCAGCTTTTCCAGACGAACGATTTGACCTTCGGCCACACGGTGTTGTTTTCCGCCGCTTTGGAATACCGCGTACATTTGATTAACTCCGTAAAGGCATGTCTTTTGCTCAAGGCTAGACATGCGCAAAAACCTATAACAATGGGCGGGCATTCTACGCAAATCGATCTGCTCAGGCAAGGCCAATTTAGCTAAAAGTTTATTTTGTGCGCATATCTGCCGCCGTGGATAAACGCCTAACTGTAACCCATTGTGAAATCGTGTAGAATCCCTGCCATTACTAAAATCGCAGTTATTGCTGCTGTCACGTTACGAGACTTATGGACCAACAGACTATCCGTGCGCTCTGTGCCGCCGACATGACGGCGGTCAATGAACTGATCCTGGCCCGACTCCAGTCCGACGTTAGTCTGATTAATCAGCTGGGTTTCTACATTGTCAGCGCCGGCGGGAAACGGATGCGCCCCATGCTGACCGTGATGGCTGCGCGTGCGCTGGGCTATGAGGGTGAGGATCACCTGAAACTGGCCGCCATCATCGAATTCATTCACACCTCTACCCTGCTGCATGACGACGTGGTCGACGAATCCGACCTGCGCCGCGGCCGGGAGACCGCCAACGCCATGTTTGGCAATGCTGCCAGCGTGCTGGTCGGTGACTACCTCTATAGCCGCTCCTTCCAGATGATGGCCGAACTTTCCAACTTGCGGGTGATGGAGATCCTCTCGGATGCCACCAACACCATCGCCGAAGGGGAAGTGTTGCAGCTGATGAACTGCAACGATCCGGACACCACCGAAGAGAGCTACATGACGGTCATCTACTGCAAGACCGCCAAGCTGTTTGAAGCCGCCACCCGACTCGCCGCCGTGCTGACCCATCAGCCCGAGCCCGTCGAGCAGGCCATGACCGATTACGGCAAGTATCTGGGCACCGCGTTCCAGATCATCGATGACGTGATGGACTACTGCTCCCAGAGCGAAGAGATGGGCAAGAACGTCGGCGACGATCTGGCCGAAGGCAAACCGACCCTGCCGCTGCTGCGCGCCATGGAAGCGGGCACGCAGGAAGAGCGCCAGCTGGTGCGCGATGCCATCGAGCACCGCAACGGCATGGAGCATCTTGAGCAGATCCTTGGCATTCTCGACCGCACTGGCGCGCTGGAGTACTCCCGCATGCGTGCCAGGCAAGAGGCCGACAAGGCCATTGCCGCCCTCGCCATCCTGCCGGACTCCCCGCACAAGCACGCGCTGGAAACACTGGCCCACATGGCCGTGCAGCGCAGTGCCTGAGTAAACGACATGGATGAAAAAAGAGGCCGTTGGCCTCTTTTTTATTGTCTTCTATCTGCTGGACAGTGCATTGCGCCAGACTCAGCGACTCAGCATCCAGAGGATCACGCTACCCGCAACCACTAGCGAGCCGCCGATACGGCGCAACTGCTCCGGTGGCTGATCGCTCAGCAGCCGCAACATCTGCTGCCATGCCCTTGGCATCAACAGCGGGCCGAGTCCCTCGAACAACAGCAGCAATCCCAACCCCATCAGCATGGATGTCAGCATCCGACCTCCTTCAATGCAACCAGCCCCCTGGGTCGACGGCTGGAAAAACAAAAGGGTCTGACAATGCAGACCCTTTGAATGTGACCTCGTGGCGATTACTGCTTGGTGCCGTGAGGAGACTTGAGGTAACGGAAGAACTCGCTGTCCGGTTTGAGCACCATCAGGTCGTTGCCACCGGCAAAGCTCTTGCGATAGGCCTCCATGCTACGCACGAAGCTGAAAAACTCGGGGTCTTTCTTGTAGCTGTCGGCATAGATTTTGGCGGCTTCCGCATCCCCTTCACCGCGCAGCTGACGAGCATTACTCTCTGCATCAGCGATCATGACGGTCACCTTGCGGTCGATATCGGCACGCAGGATTTCAGCCTTCTCGCGACCCTGAGAGCGGTGCTCACGGGCAACTGCGGTACGCTCGGCGCGCATCCGCTGGTAGATGGAGTTGGAGACTTCCACCGGCAGGTTGATCTGCTTGATCCGCACATCCACCACCTTGATACCGAGCTCGGAGGAGCGCGCCATCTTCTTCAGGGCATCTTCCATCACGGTACTGCGCTCACCGGAGACGATGTCCTTGATGGTGCGGTTACCGATCTCGGAACGCAGACCATTGTTGATCTTGCGCTTGAGCAGATCTTCAGCCTGCAGCTTGTTGCCACCACCGGTTGCCAGGTAGTACTTGGAGAAGTCCTCGATCTTCCACTTCACGTAGGAGTCGATGATCAGGTCTTTCTTCTCGGAGGTGACAAAACGGTCGGCCTGGCTGTCAATGGTCTGGATGCGGGCATCCATCTTGCGAACCTGGTCGATGAGCGGCACCTTGAAGTGCAGGCCCGGCTCATAGAGGCGGGGTTCACCGGAGTCAACCCGCTTCACCTTGCCAAACTGCACCACAATCCCCTTCTGACCTTCATCAACGATAAAGACAGAGGAGAAGCAGACCATGGCCGCGACAGCGATTGCACCAATAGCTAGCTTTTTCATCTATCAGTTTCTCCCTGAGCTGAAGCGGTCACCGCTACGCAGCGGCATTGTCGGGGTAGAGTTGGCACCCTCGTTGGAAACGGGGACCTGCTCTGTGACCGGGGCGACAGTGGCACGATCAGACTGGGCAGCCTTCGGCTTGCCAGACAGCTTGTCGAGCGGCAGGTAGATCATGCTGTTGTTGCCAGCCGGCATGTCGACCACCACCTTGTTGGCCTGCTGATAGAGCTCTTCCATGGTTTCCAGATAAATACGCTCACGGGTCAGCTCGGGGGCAGCCTGATACTGGGGCAGCAGCTCGTTGAAGCGAGCGACTTCACCCTGGGCTTTCAACACGATCTGGGATTTGTAAGCTTCCGCTTCCTGCTCCAGACGCTTCACCTGACCACGGGCCTTGGGCTCGACTTCACGGGCATAGGCTTCTGCTTCACGAATGAAGCGCTGTTCATCTTCCTGAGCGGAGATGGCGTCATCAAACGCGTCTTTCACCTCTTCCGGCGGACGCGCCGGCAGGAAGTTGACGTCAACGATCTGCAGACCCATCTGGTAAGGCTCGATGATGCCATCGATCACCTGCCAGGTCTCCTGACGCACCTTCTCACGACCGGTAGTCAGGACGTCATCCATCCGGGTATGACCCACTACATAGCGCAGGGCGCTATCGGTGGCCTGACCCAGACTCTCGTCGGCATTGGTCACGCTGAACAGATACTGCTCGGGATTGACCACACGGTACTGCACGTCCATCTCGACCCGTACCACGTTCTCATCCTGAGTCAGCATGAAACCCGAGGCAGGCAGGGAGCGCACGGACTCAACGTCCACCGGGATCACCTGATCGATAAAGGTCGGCTTCCAGCGCAGGCCCGGCTCGACAATATGGGAAAACTTGCCAAACCGCAGCACGGCACCACGCTCCGCTTCGCGAATGGTGTAGAAGCCGCTGACGACCCACACCACCACAGCCACAACCAGCGCGATGGAGATACCAAAGCGACCTACATCGCCGCCAGATTTGCCGCCACCAAACAAGCCACCGAAACGGCGACTCACTTTGCGCAGCATTTCATCCAGATCAGGGGGTCCCTGATTCTTGCCGTTATTCCCCCAAGGGTCACGGTCTTTGCCGTTGTTACCAGGCTCATTCCAAGCCATCAGCGTCTCCATTAATACATGCGGATGGATATCATCTCTATCGGGCCATCATACGTTGAGAAGCCCCTAAGGGTTCATCTTCATCGACGAATCAATGCCTGATAAAGCGTTGTAAACTCTCACCTTCCTGTTTCACGAGGCGGTTCCAGTCGGCCACTTGCAAGCGGACTTCCAGCACGAAATCACCCTCCTCGCTAAAACCTTCCTGCTCAATCCCTTTCAGCTGATAGAGCGCACTGCGCAATCTCGCGGCAGAAGGAGGCAACTGCAGGGTGTGATGCACCATGGAGCCAGCCAGCAATTCGGTCAGCGCCGTAAACAGATGCTCACAACCTTCACCGGTCTGGGCCGATAACCAGACGCGCAACGGGCGCCCCTCGTCATCTCGCTCCAGACCTGCCGGACGATCCGCCAGCTTGTCGATCTTGTTGCAGATCATCAGCTGGGGCCTGTCATCGGCTTCGATCTCGGCCAACACCTGCTGCACGGAGTCGATATTCTCCTGCATCTGCTCATCGGCACAGTCCACCACATGCAGCAGCAGATCCGCTTCACGGGTCTCCTGCAGGGTCGCCTTGAAGGCCGCGACCAGATCATGGGGCAAGTGTCGAATAAATCCAACTGTATCCGCCAAAATCACATCACCCACATCCCGAATCACCAGTTTACGCAGGGTGGGATCCAGAGTTGCGAACAATTGGTCGGCAGCATACACGCTGGCAGCTGTAAGTTGGTTGAACAAAGTGGACTTTCCGGCGTTGGTATAACCAACCAGTGACACCGTCGGCACTTCGTTGCGGTTGCGGGCGCGGCGTCCCTGCTCCCGCTGCTTGGCCACCTTGTCGAGCCGACGCAAAATCGCCTTGATGCGTTCCCGCAGCAGACGTCGGTCAGTTTCAAGCTGGGTTTCACCCGGGCCACGCAGACCGATCCCGCCCTTTTGACGCTCAAGGTGGGTCCAGCCTCGCACCAGACGAGTGGAAAGATGGCGCAACTGGGCCAGTTCGACCTGCAGTTTACCTTCGTGGGTACGGGCGCGCTGGGCAAAGATATCGAGGATCAGGCCGGTTCGGTCCACCACCCGGCACTGGAACAGACGCTCCAGGTTGCGCTCCTGGGCAGGGGTCAGGGCATGGTTGAAGATGACGACGTCGGCATCCAGCATCTGGACTTGGGACGCGATCTCTTCAGCCTTGCCACTGCCGACAAAAAATTTGGCACTGGGCGCACTGCGACTGGTGGTAATTACCCCCAGCGCATTGACTCCGGCCGAGCTCACCAACATCTTGAGCTCTTCCAGATCCTCCCGCTCACCCTCATCACTGAAGTTGACATGCACCAGAACGGCCTGTTCGCCAGCTTCATAACGGTCAAACAAGCGCTTGCTCCTTAACAGGAATCATGATGAATCTGAGTTGGCGAGTCGACTCGCCCAGGGATATCACGCCTCGGCATCACCCTGTTCATCAGCAGCGCCACCCGGAGTGGGCTGGTGATGATTGACGGCACGGGCCGGTACGACAGTCGAGATGGCGTGCTTGTAAACCATCTGGCTCACGGTGTTTTTCAGCAGGATAACAAACTGGTCAAAAGACTCGATCTGACCTTGCAGTTTGATGCCGTTCACCAAATAGATAGAAACAGGAATCCGCTCACGGCGCAGCGCATTCAAAAACGGGTCTTGGAGAGATTGCCCCTTAGCCATTTTTCTTTTCCTTATAGTTTGTTGTTTTTAAACACCGAATATCAATATAACAACCTGATTATACAGGGAGTGTCAAGCCGCACCAGCGCGAGCAAGCACGCGGTCGAGATTGCCAGACTCACCAGATTCCAACCAGGTCACATCGGGCCAGCCGCGCAACCAAGTCATCTGTCGTTTTGCCAATTGGCGTGTGGCAACAATGCCACGATAACGCATCTCATCATACCCCACTTCACCGCACAGGTAGTCCCACATTTGGCGATAACCCACACAGCGAATGGAGGGGAGATCCGGGTGCAGATCGCCGCGCGCCATCAGCGCACGAACTTCCTGTTCAAAGCCGCCTTGCAGCATCTTGTCAAAGCGCTGTTCGATACGCTGATGCAGCACGGCACGATCGCTCGGGGCGATGGCAAACTGCAGCACCCGATAGGGCAAACCCTCCCCCTGCACCTGCGTCAACTCGGTAAGGGTCTTGCCGCTGATACGGTAGACCTCCAGCGCCCGAGAGAGTCGCTGCGGGTCATTGGGGTGGATCCGCGCCCCGGCCACAGGGTCGATGCGCACCAGCTCGTCGTGCAGCGCTTGCCAACCGAGGCGGGCAGCCTCTTCCTCAATCCCGGCACGAATGGCGGGATCGGCAGAGGGCAGCGGGGACAATCCCTCCAGCAGCGCCTTGAAATAAAGCATGGTGCCGCCCACCAGCAGCGGAATGCGGCCGCGATCGGCGATCTCTTTCATCTCTCGCAGGGCATCCTTGCAAAAATCGGCTGCCGAATAGCTCATGGCAGGGTCAAGAATGTCGATCAGCCGGTGCGGGGCACGTACCAGTTCATCGGCGGTCGGCTTGGCTGTGCCTACATCCATGCCGCGATAGATCAGCGCTGAATCGACGCTGATGATGTCGCAAGGCAATGCCTGGCACAGTTCAATGGCGAGATCCGTCTTGCCGGAGGCCGTCGGCCCCATCAGAAAAATTGCGGTCGGCAAGTCACTCGCCATGTTCAAACTCCTCCAGGACGGTCGCCAGCGAAAGCGGGCGTACCATGCGAATATCTGCCAGTTGGTCACTGAAATCAGTCACAAGTTCCGTCAGCAGACGACTGGCAGTTGAAAAATCGTATATCTTCTCGCGGCTTATCCCCTGCTCCACCAGCCATTGGCATAATACTTCAGCCTGCTGACCAGCATCACTGTCAGATCCGCCCTCGATAATTTGCAGCAATTCGGGTAACAGACGCACCAGATCGGTCTGGCGCAGCAGAGCCGGCACCCGAGTCAGGATCATGGTGTCGCGCCCCCCGCTTTTCAACTCCAGCCCCATCCGTTTCAGCAAACGTTCCTGCTCGGTCACCAGCGCGATCAAATTCTTCGGCAATTTGAAGGAGACCGGCAGCAACAGTGGCTGGGCCGCCAGTCCCTGGCCCCAGGTCTCCAGCAGCCAGTGGCGCAGCAGCACCCGCTCGGCGCGCACCAGCGAGAGCAGCGCCAGCTGATTATCCCGCTCGATCAACAGGTAGGCCTGATCCACCAGTGTCAGGGCACGACATCCCCCCTGTTTGGGTGACGGCACTGTGTCGGTGGACTGTACGGGAGCAGCCTCAGCCGCAGTTGCGATAGGCAGCGTAGTGAGCAGAGCGCCCATGCCGCGCATCGCCTCACGGCTTGGGGGCTCGGGCGGTTGATAATTGCTGGCTCGGCCAGCCCCACCGCCCCCCTCCCGCACCTGTGCAGGTGCCCGGTAGCTGTGCTCGGCACCGTACCATTCGGGACGTGGCGCCTGACCGGGATATTCAATCTGCGGACTGACCGGCAACTCGACCAGAGTTTCGGCCAGCGGCGCATCCTGATGAGCGGCACTGACCCCTTCGCGGCGCAGCGCAGTAAACAGCGCCTGAAAGATAAAGTCGTGGATCAGTCGCGCCTGATGGAAGCGCACCTCATGCTTGGCCGGGTGGACGTTGACATCCACCTGACGGGGATCCAGCTCGATATAGAGCACATAGGCGGCGAAGCGATCGGGAGGCAGCAGCTCGTCATAGGCCTGACGAATGGCGTGGTTGATGAGCTTGTCGCGCATCATCCGACCGTTTACATAGGTGTATTGCAGGTCGTTTTGCGGTCTTGCCCCCTCCGGAGTCGCCAACCAGCCCCACAGCCGCACATCGCTGTGCTCGCTCTCCACCGCCAGCGCATGGTGCATGAAGGGGGTGCCGCAAACGGCGGCGAGGCGACGCTCCTGCTCCGGCACGGTATTGGCGGCCTTGTACTGGCGCACCACCTTGCCATTGTGGCGCAGGATCAGGGTGGCATCGAAGCGGGAGAGCGCGATGCGGCGCACCAGCTCGTCGATATGGGCAAACTCGGTCTTTTCGCTGCGCATGAATTTGCGCCGCGCGGGGGTATTGAAGAAGAGATCCACCACCTCCACCGTGGTGCCCACCGGATGGGCCGCCGGCTTGATGGTGACGCTCATATCCCGCCCTTCCGCCTGGGCTTGCCAGGCTTCGGACTGATCTGCAGTACGGGAGGTGAAGGTGAGACGGGAGACCGAGCTGATGGAGGCGAGCGCCTCGCCACGAAAACCGAGGCTGTTGATCCCTTCCAGATCGTCCAGCGTGGCCACCTTGGAGGTGGCATGACGCGACAACGCCAGTACCAGCTCGTCTTTGGCGACGCCACAGCCGTTGTCACGGATACGGATCAGCTTGGCGCCCCCCTTGTCGATGTCGATCTCGACCCGGTCGGCACCCGCATCCAGGCTGTTCTCCACCAGCTCTTTCACCACAGAAGAGGGCCGCTCCACCACCTCTCCGGCTGCAATCTGGTTGGCCAGAATGGGTGGCAAAATACGGATCGGCATCATTTACTCCTGAATTTCTATCTTGCGGATGGTCAGTCTCTTAAGGCTCCAGGAGGGCCGCTCCACCACCTCTCCACCAACCGGAATCTGGTTGGCAAGGATAGGGGGCAATATACGGATCGGCATTGCTGACTCCTGAATTTCAATCTTGCTGATGGTATTCGCTAACAGCGGGAGCGGCATCGCCCGCTCCCGAGCGTCAGTTTTGCGGAATGTAGAGCACCTGCCCTACCTGAATATTCCGCGACTTGAGCTTGTTGATCTCCACCAGCCGAGCCTGACTCACCCCGTGTTTCTCGGCAAGGCGGGAGAGACTCTCGCCCCGCTTGACCACATGGCGGATCATCTGCGACTTGTCGTCACTGCGAACGGGGGCGGCACTGCGGCTCTGCCCCTGCTGGGGGATATAGATGGTCTGACCGATCTGAATATCCCGACTGCGCAGCTGGTTGATCTCCACCAAAGTGGACTGACTCACTCCATGCTTCTCGGCAAGGCGGGAGAGGCTCTCACCCCGTTTGACCACATGGCGGAGCATCCGCGATTTGTCATAGTCCCCCACACTGCTGACCGGTGCACCGCTCTCCTGCGCTGCCGCCGAGTAAGGCTTGATCACCCCGGCACCAGAGCCGCTCGCCGTGCCGCTGTCGCGGGCAGTAGCGGGCATCTTGTTGGTCACTACCGGCTGCGACTGTGCCTGCCTGGGCTGGCTCACCGGCTGCCGGGCTACCGGTGCAGGGCGAGTAGCGGCAGGTTGGCTCACCTGCCCCTTGCCGGTCAGCATGGCCCCCTTGGTCGGGTGGGCGCGGTAGTAGTTGCGGATCCCCTCGAAGATGGCGCGGGCCAGCTGGTCCTGATAGCTGGCGGTGGCCAGCAGCTTCTCTTCCGCATGGTTGGAGATAAAACCGGTCTCCACCAGCACGGATGGAATATCCGGCGCCTTCAGCACCGCCAGACTGGCATGCTCCGGTGCCTTCTTGTGCAGTCGGGCGACCTTACCCATGGAACGCAGGATCTGGCGACTGACGTCATAACCTTCGGCACGGGACTTGTCCATGGAGAGGTCGAGGAAGGTCTGTGCCAGATAGGGGTTGGGATCGGATTCCGCCAACACCTTGCCGACACCGCCCAGCAGCTCGCCCTGCTTCTCCTGCTTCTCCAGCCAGCTGCCCATCTCGCGGTTGGCACGGTTGGTCGACAAGACCCAGACCGAGGCACCGCGCGGGGTCGAGTTATGAAAACTGTCTGCATGGATAGAGACCAGCAGATCCGCCTTCGCCTTGCGGGCAATCTCGGAGCGCTTGTTGAGGTCGACGAAATAGTCGCCACGACGGGTCATCACGGCACGCATCCCCGGCTCGCGGTCGATCAGTGCCGCCAGCTTCTGGGAGACCGCCAGCGTCACCCGTTTTTCATAGGTACGACGCGGGCCGATGGAGCCCGGGTCTTCACCGCCGTGGCCCGGGTCGATGGCAATCACCACTCCCTTGCCCTTGCCACCGACAGGCGTAGATTGCACCGCTGCAGCCGAACGCTTCTCTTCATAAGGAAGGTCGATGACCAGACGGTGGCCATAAGGCCCGGCTGGCGCCAACGGAAAGACCACCGGCTTGATGGCGGAGCTGAGATCCATCACCAGTCGCAGACCGCCCTTCTCCAGCGGAGTGCTCTGGCGGATCTTGCGCACCAGTTCGCTGTTGTTCTCGATCCGCGCCAGATTGGCGGCGTTGCTCGCCCCTTTCAGGTCGATCACCAGCCGATCCGGGCCGATGAGGGTGAAATAGTTGTAATTGGGGGCGCTGCTCATATCGAGCACCACCCGGGTGTTATCCGGTGATGGCCAGATTCGTACGCTCTTGAGCTGATTCGCCCAGGAGGGTAACGCCATCAAAGAGAGAGCAATAACAAGGATCAAGCGCACGTAGATGACAACCGTTCCAGAATGGCTTCGCCAATAACAGTGCGAGCCTCTATCAGAACCTCGCGCTGCTCGCCTACATAAGTGAGGGTAATTTCCAGGTCGGGAGCCGGTAACCAGCCCTCGCCCTTCTCGGACCACTCCACCAGACAGAGAGTGTTGGCGGCAAAATAGTCCCGAATGCCCATGAATTCCAGCTCTTCCGGATCAGCCAGGCGATAGAGATCAAAATGGTAGACCTGCCAGCCATCGAGCTCATAGGGTTCAACCAGGGTGTAAGTCGGGCTTTTTACCTTGCCCTGATGGCCAAGGCCCTGCACCCAGCCGCGGGTTAGGGTGGTTTTACCGGCGCCAAGCGTGCCATGCAAAAACACTGTGGTCGCCTGCTGGCAGGCCTGTGCCAGACGGCCACCCAGTGCCACGGTTGCTGCCTCGTCCGGCAGTGTCATCATCAACTGTTTTGCCATGTTCTTCTTTTTAACTTGTAATGGTGTCGGGATTAACCAGTTTGCGGATCAGCGGCAGCAGATCTGACGCCAGCATGCCCCGCTCGCCGTCGGCGGCGGCCTGATCTGCAGCCTCGCCGTGGATCACGGCGCCCAGCCAGCTTGCCATGGTGGCAGACCAGCCTTGGGCCAAAAGGGCGGCGATTATACCAGATAACAGATCGCCCATGCCGCCACTTGCCATGCCTGGGTTGCCTTCACAACAGAGAGCGACTCGCTCGCTGTCATAAATAAGTGTTCCCGCCCCTTTTAACAACACCACACCGCCATAACGCCGCTGCAGTGCCTGCACAGCGGCAAACCGGTCGGTTTCAATCTCGGCAATGGAGCATCCCAGCAGGCGCGCTGCTTCGCCGGGATGGGGCGTGAGCACCCAATTATCCTGATGGCGGGGAGATTGCGCCAGCCAATTCAATCCATCGGCGTCCAAAACCAGTGGCAGCCGTTCGGTGAGATAACGGGTGATTTGTGCTCTTCCCCACTCATCCTGACCGAGCCCGGGGCCAATGACCCGCACCGACGCCCACCCCTCGTCATCAGCGGTAGTGAGACTCATCAGTTCAGGTTGATAGAGGCTGACCGGTGGATGATCCGGATGCTGACACACCCGCACCAGCCCGGCCCCCGCCCGCAGGCAGGCGCGGGCCGCCAGCACGATGGCCCCCTGCATGCCGCGATTGCCCCCCACCAGCAGTACCTTGCCATAAGAGCCCTTGTGGGAAGCGCGCGGGCGCGGGGTCAACTGCGTGCTGAGCAGTGGATAATCGATACGCCAGGCGGCGGGCAGCATAGTGTCATCAGGCGTCACGCCAAGGGGATCACAGTCGAGCTGGCCGACGCAATCCACCCCGTCGCCGGTGAGCATCCCCTGCTTGATACCGATAAAAGTGAGAGTGCGAGTGGCCTGCACCACGAACCCCATGGCACGGCCGGTATCGCCGTTGAGGCCGGAGGGGAGATCCACCGCCAGCACGGGCACAGCCAAGCCATTGATTGTTGCGACGATCTTTGTCAGTAGTGGCGAGAGGGAGGTGTTGACGCCGGTGCCAAGCAGGGCATCGACCACCAGATCCGGGGTGGAGTGCTGGTCCTTATCAAATTGCTCGGCCAGCCAGACCCGGCCACCGGCCGCCAGCCACTCATCGGCGGCCCGTCTGGCATCCCCCTTCAGCTGGTCGGGTGCTCTGGCGGCAATCACCACCACCTCGATGCCAATCTGGCGGGCAAGGCGGGCCAGCACATAGCCATCACCGCCGTTATTACCGGGGCCGACGAAGATCCACCAGCAGCGACTGTCGGGCCAATGCAGAGTGGCATAGGTGCGCAGCGCGGCACCGGCTCGCTCCATCAGGGCATAGAGAGGTTGCCCCTCACGCGCGGCCCAGTTGCGCTCCAGTGCGCGGATCTGTTCAGTCTGCCACAGCCCCTGTGGTAAACTGCCCCCCTCTTTTGTGCCCAACGCGCCCCTGATGATCTCTACCATGACGGCTCCCGCCTCTTATCAATCGACCCACGCCAGCAAACGCCGGCCAGGCCAAGCCGCATGAGTGCACCTGACTTCCACCAGCTGGCCCACGATATCAAGCTCTGGGCACGGGAGCTAGGTTTTGACCAGGCGGGCATCACCGACACCGATCTGCGTATCGAAGAGCCGAGATTGCAGGCCTGGCTGGATGCGGGCTATCACGGCAGCATGGATTACATGGCGCGCCACGGCATGATGCGGGCGCGCGCCCACGAACTGCTGCCGGGCACGGTGCGGGTGTTGTCGGTGCGGATGAACTACCTGCCGTTCGAGGCGGGCTTCGCCGCTACCCTGCGCGATCCGACCCTCGGTTATATCAGCCGCTATGCCCTCGGTCGCGACTACCACAAGGTGCTGCGCAACCGGCTCAAACTGCTGGGTGATCGCATCGAAGCACGCTGCGCCGAGCTGTTTCAAGGCACTGAAGAGACCTTGGGTGAGTGGCGCCCCTTCGTCGACTCCGCCCCCATCCTCGAGCGGCCACTGGCAGCCAAGGCGGGCCTCGGCTGGGTTGGCAAACACTCACTGCTGCTCAACGAATCGGCCGGCTCCTTCTTCTTTCTCGGTGAGCTGTTGCTCAACCTGCCGCTACCGCTCGACCAGCCAGTGAAGAAGGAGCAGTGCGGCAAGTGCGTCGCCTGCATCAACATCTGCCCGACCGGCGCCATTGTCGCACCCTATGTGGTGGATGGCCGCCGCTGCATCTCCTATCTCACCATCGAGAACGACGGTCCTATTCCGGAAGAGTTCAGGCCCTTGATGGGCAACCGCATCTACGGCTGCGACGACTGCCAGCTCATCTGCCCCTGGAATCGCTACGCCGATGCCAGCCCGGAACCCGATTTTAGCCCGCGCCCCAGCCTGCACCGCCCGCCCCTGCTGGCGCTGTGGTGCTGGAGCGAGAGCGATTTCCTCAAGCAGACCGAAGGGAGCCCGATCCGCCGCATCGGTTACCAGCGCTGGCGCCGCAATCTGGCAGTCGCCCTTGGCAATGGCCCGGCGACCCCCGAGGTGATCGCGGCCCTGCAACTGGGGCTGACCACCGCCGAGCCCATGGTGGCCGAACATATCGAATGGGCGCTGGCCACCCTTGCCCGGCGTCAGGATGAAGAGAACAAGAAGACCCGTTTGCTGATCCGCTGCATCGAAAAAGGTCTGTCGGATCACGCATAAGTGATCTGCCCCTTGCCGGATTGCAGCACTTTTTTCATGCTCTGCCGACCTGCAGTGCCCATAACAGCGTGGTCACTGCAAACTGGTCGGCACACAACAAGGACAACACAGATGCATATGTTGGGAGTGGATATTGGAGGCTCAGGGATCAAGGGCTGTCTGGTCGATACCAAAACCGGCGAATTGATTGGCGAGCGCCATCGCATTGCCACACCGCAACCGGCCACCCCGGCCGCCATCGCCCATACCCTCAAAGCGCTGGTCGAACACTTCGACTGGAAAGGGCCGGTGGGCTGCGGCTTTCCCGCCACAATCCACAACGGGGTTGCCAAGAGTGCCGCCAATATCGACAAAAGCTGGATCGAAACCGATGCCGAGCATCTGTTTGCCGATGTCACCGGCAAGCCCTGCTATGTGCTGAATGATGCCGATGCCGCCGGTCTGGCCGAAATGCGCTTTGGCGCCGGCAAGGATCGCAAGGGGGTCATCATCCTCATCACGGTCGGCACCGGCATCGGCACCGCCATCTTCGTCAACGGCCATCTACTGCCCAACACCGAGCTGGGCCATCTGATGCTGGAAGGAATGGTCGCCGAGCACTACTGCTCCGATGCGGCACGCAAACGGGAAGATCTCTCCTGGAACCGCTGGGGCAAGCGCTTCAACAAGTATCTGGCGCGCCTCGAGTTTCTCTTCTCCCCCGACCTCTTCATTCTGGGGGGCGGCAGCGCAGCCAAGCTGGATAAGTTTGTCGATCGCATCGAGACCCGGGCGCCGCTTATTCCGGCGGCCAGCCTCAATCAGGCGGGCATTATCGGGGCCGCCCTCTACGCGGCCGAGCAACAGGGCTAACCGACGCTCACTGCAAGTCAGCAGATACCAATGGAAAGGGCTCGGCACTGCTGCCGGGCCCTTTTGTTTTGCGGCCATCTTGCGTGTTTGGTGCTTATCACCCGCTACATGTCGTCGAGTCGATGCACCCCGTGCACCAGCCGAGTCAAGCGGGTCTGCTCCAGCCCGGCCAGATTCTCGAGCAAAGCGGTGGTGGCCGGAGTCGGGCACTCCCGGGCCAGATGACTCAGCTCGCCCACCAGCTGCTCTTCCCAGCGGCATACCTGAGTGACGATATCCTGAGTCTGGACTGATGCCGGCAGCTCGAAGCGGGTAATGGCAGGCAGCATATCCTCGCTGAAACTCTGGTTCAGCCAGGTCTCCCTGACCGCCTCTCCCAGTTGAGCGGCATATTCGTGCAGATGGGCACTGGCCGCATCCTCACGCCCTTGCAGATAGACCAGCAACATCCGGCTCCGTTCGTTGTCCACCTGACTGGTCAAACGCCCGTAACAGAGTCCGAGCTGGTGGTGAACCTGCTCAAGATAGTGCAGCAACTCTTTGATCTGTTGGAATCTCATCGCACTGCCCTCCATGCTTGTCGACATCATCAGTATAAAAAACCGGCGCCACCGACCCAATCCCTATCCGAGCACCCCTTGCGCTGCATCAAGGTTGACGCCGACAAAGTGGCTGCCAGGTGCTCCGGTCGCGAATAGGGAACGATTTGTGCAGCAATTTGTGTAACGATGGAGGAGCATTAAGCTAGACAGCAGATGTGAACAGAAACGGGCTGGCACACTAATAAAACCAGCCCTTACCCGGTATAAACCATCTTTAATTCGGTTATACGCCACAGGGACGAAACAGGATCTGGAAGAGCAACAATACCATTCTGATCGTTATCCCCCTGACAGAAATCCTTATCACTTTTTTAGACGTCTAGACGTAAAAACATGCGTTGACATGGCCATCCAGACATCTTAGCATCATCCTCCATGATGACAGAGTAACCCAGTGGAACCTCTGCCCAATTTCCCCGCCTGTAGCGCCCTGTGCTTTAAGGCTGTTAGCACGGAAGAATCCATGATTAAGTTGATCGGTCTCAACAAAGTCTACGGTACAGGCAGTGACGCCGTGCACGCCCTGCGTGATGTGAGTCTGCATGTACCCCAAGGCAAAATTTTCGGGGTGATCGGTGCCTCAGGTGCCGGCAAGAGTACCCTCATTCGTTGTGTCAACCTGCTGGAGCGCCCGACAGAGGGTCAAGTCATCGTTGATGGCCAGGATCTGGTCGCCCTGAGCGAACGGGATCTGACCCAGGCTCGCCGCCAGATCGGGATGATTTTCCAGCACTTCAACCTGCTTGCCTCCCGCACCGTGTTTGCCAACATCGCCTTTCCACTGGAGCTGGCAGGCTGGAGCAAAGAGAAGATCCAGCAACGGGTTGCCGAGCTGCTGGCACTGGTCGGGCTGGAAGCCCGTGCCCAGGCCTATCCGTCCGAGCTTTCCGGCGGTCAGAAGCAGCGCGTCGCCATTGCCCGCGCACTGGCACCGGCCCCCAAGGTACTGCTCTGTGACGAGGCCACCTCGGCCCTCGACCCGCAGACCACCCGCTCGATCCTGACCCTGCTCAAGGAGATCAACGTCAAGCTGGGGCTCACCATCCTGCTCATTACCCACGAGATGGATGTGGTGAAAGGGATCTGTGACGAAGTGGCCATCATCAGCGATGGTCGCCTGATCGAGCAGGGGGAAGTGGCCTGGTTCTTCAGCAACGCCAAGACCCAGCTGGCCCGTGACTTCATCCACTCCACCATCCATCTGGAGGTACCGCAGGAGTATCAGGATCGGATGAGCAGCGAGCGGGTGCCGGGCAGCTACCCGCTGGTGAAGCTCGGCTTTACCGGCAGCACGGTCGATACACCGCTGATCTCCGAGGCGAGCCGCCGTTTCAATATCGACATCAGCATTCTGAGCGCAGACATCGAATACGCCGGTGGCGTCAAATTCGGTTTCCTGCTGGCCGAGCTGTTCGGGGATGAAGCCCAGTGCGAGGCGACCCAGCAGTTCCTTATCGACAACCACATTCAGCTGGAGGTAATGGGTTATGTCCGAAGCCATGATTAATCTGCTCATCACGGCCCTGGGCGACACCCTGATCATGGTGTTTGCCTCCGCTCTGTTCGGCTGCCTGCTGGGTCTGCCGCTTGGCGTGGCACTGCACGTGACCAAGGCGGGCCAGATCCTGGCCAACCCCTTGCTCAACCGTACTCTGGGCATGGTGGTCAACGTGGGTCGCTCGGTGCCCTTTATCATCCTGCTGGTCGCGATTATTCCGCTGACCCGGCTGATTGTCGGCACCAGTATCGGCACCATCGCCGCCATCGTGCCGCTGACCGTCGGTTGCATCCCTTTCATTGCCCGTCTGGTGGAAGGGGCCCTGATGGAAGTGCCGGACGGCCTGCTGGAAGCGGCCAAGGCGATGGGCGCCAAGCCACTGCAAATTATCACCAAGGTGCTGCTGCCCGAGGCTCTGCCCGGCATCCTCAACAGTGTCACCATTACCCTCGTCACGCTGGTGAACTACTCGGCCATGGCCGGGGCCATCGGTGGCGGTGGTCTGGGGGATGTGGGTATTCGTTATGGTTATCAGCGCTTTGACCCGACCGTCATGCTGGTGACCGTGGTTATCCTGGTAGTACTGGTTCAACTTATCCAGAGCGCGGGTGAGCGCCTGGTCAACAAATGTGATCATCGTTAATCGTCGATTTCTGACAGGAGGTTTTATGAAATTTGGCATCAAATCCGTTGCAGCTGCCCTGCTGGCTGGTCTGGTTCTGGCCGGTTGCGGTCAAAAAGAAGAGAGCAAGGTTCTGAAAGTGGGCGCTATTGCCGGCCCGGAGACCGAACTGGTTGAAGTGGCTGCCAAGGTAGCCAAAGAGAAATACGGTCTGACAGTTGAAGTGGTCAACTTCTCCGACTACGTCACCCCGAACGTGGCGCTGAACGATGGCAGCATCGACGTCAACGCTTTCCAGCACAAACCCTATCTGGATGCGCAAGTACGTGATCGCGGCTTCAAGCTGGTGCCGGTTGGCAACACCTTCGTCTATCCGATTGCCGGTTACTCGAAGAAAATCAAGGCGCTGAGCGAGCTGCAAGATGGCGCCCAGATCGCGGTACCGAACGATCCGACCAACCTGGGTCGCTCCCTGATCCTGCTGGCCAAACAGGGTCTGATCACCCTGAAGGATGGCGCCGGTCTGGAAGCCACCGTACTGGATATCGCCAGCAACCCGCGCAACTTCAAGATTGTCGAGCTGGAAGCAGCCCAACTGCCGCGCTCGCTGGAAGACGTAGACTTGGCCATCATCAACAACACCTTCGCCGGTCAGATTGGTCTGACCCCGACCGAGAACGGCCTGTTTGTTGAGGACAAAGAGTCCCCCTACGTCAACCTGATCGTCGCCCGCGACAACAACAAGGATGACGAGAAGGTCAAACAGTTCGTACAAGCTTTCCAGACCGATGATGTCTACAAGAAAGGTCTCGAGCTGTTCAAAGGCGGCCTGGTAAAAGGTTGGTAATTGCTCACTCGGCAAAAAAGGCCACGCAATGCGTGGCCTTTTTTATTGGCGCCGCTATCATATCCGCGAGCACGGCAACACGAACATACTCATAACATGAAAAAATGGTATCTGGCCTACTGCAAGCCAAAAGAAGAGGCCCGCGCCCGCGCCCACCTCGATGCCCAGGGTATCGAATCCTATTACCCCATGGTGGAGATCGAGAAGCTGCGCCGGGGCAAGCGAGTTCCGGTACGGGAACCCATGTTCCCCAACTATCTGTTTATCTTCGTTGATTTGGAAGAGGTGACACCAGTCACCCTGAAATCGACCCGCGGCATCAGCCGGATCATCCACTTTGGCAGCGAATGGACCCCCATCAGCAGCAAGCTGGTCTATCAGCTGATGAGTCGCGATGACAGCGATGAGGCGAGAGCCAGCTACGCTAACCTGCCCTGCTCGGGCGACAAGGTGCTGATTGAAGAGGGGCCGCTTGCCGGCTTCGAAGCCATCTATATGGAGCCGGATGGAGAGAAACGGGCGATTTTGCTGGTCAGCCTGCTCAACCGGGAGACCACCAGCAGCTTCGACAACCACACCTTCAGACGTCTGGATTAAACCCACGGGCCAGACGGATCGGTGCATGACAGTCGCAATGGCGGGATGATCCCGCCATCTCACGTATCACGATCAAAGCGGGTGATGACCGCCTTCAGCTTGCCGGTATCACCAGCCAGTCTGGCTACGATCTCCTCCCCCTGCTGACTACGCTGACAAGATTGCCGACTGAGCGCAGCAATGTCATCGACAGTCCCGGATACCTCGGCGGCCACCCGCGACTGCTGCTCGGTTGCCACCGAAATGGCCTCCAGCTGGCCCGACAGCGACTGCACCAGCTGGTTCATGGCACTCAGGATATCGGTCACCAATCCGACTGCATCCCGGCCTTGCTCTACCAACCGGGTACCGCTGCTGACGGTACTCACCGTCTGGCGAGTCTGCTGGGAGATGGCCGCAATAGTCTGGCTGATCTCGGCGGTGGATTGATGGGTGCGGGTCGCCAGCTGGCGAACCTCATCGGCCACCACCGCAAAACCTCGCCCCTGCTCGCCTGCCCGCGCCGCTTCTATCGCCGCATTGAGTGCCAGCAGATTGGTCTGCTCGGCTATAGTGGCGATCACCTCGGTGATCTGCCCCACCTGTTCACTCTGATGCTCCAGCAGCCCCATGGCCTCGTTGGCCTGTCCAATCATGGCGGCAATCTGCTGCATGGTATCGCTCATTCGTGCCAGCGCGGCCTCTCCCTGACGGGTCTGCTGCCGCACCTGATGGGCACCATCCGCCACACCGGCAATGTTACCAGCCACATCACGAGCACTCACCGACATCTGATCGATAGCCGCAGCCACCGCATCGACCCGCTGATCCTGTTCCGTCAGATCCGCCACTATGGCTCTGGTAGTGCTGCCCACATCGAGACAGGCCACCTCGACCTGCCCCACAGCCCCCTGCAACTCCCCGACCAGATGATGTAACTGGGCAGACATCCGGTTGATGGAACCGGTCAAGTCTCCCAACTCATCCTGCCCTGTGATTGGCAAGGGCTCGGCCGCCAGCCGGCCATCCGCAACCTGCCCCGCCCGGGTCACCAGACAGGCAATGTCACGGGTCAGACGACGACTAAAGAGCCAGGCGACTACCATGCCAAGCACGATGGCGCTGCCGGTAGCCAACAGCAGAGTCTGGTTGATGGCCCTCCCGGCTCCGGTCATCTGCGCCGAAATCTGATCCACCTCGGCACGGGTTTTCCCCACCTGCTGGACCAGCTGCTCGCTGAGGCTGGACTGCATCGGCTCGATGTCGGTGGCCATCAGGTAGTTGGCCTGATCCCAATCCGGCGCCTGGCGCTTCTCGATCACCTGCCCCACCAGCTCGGAGAAGGGGGTAGCCATCTCTTCAAACAGCTGCCAGAGGCTCTGCTGGGTGTCGGTAAAGAGCGCGGCTTGCTGTTTAACCTCAGCCACACGCTGCTGATGAAACTGGTAGTAATCCTGATACTTGCTGCGGTATTCGGGGTCGCCTGAGATGAGAAAATCCCGCAGGGCTGAGAGAGAGTTGGCGAGGCTGTTGTAGGCATCCCCCACCTGTTTGAGCAGCATGCGGCGATCGCCGGAGAGTTGATCCTGCGGAGTGCCAACTTCTTCATTGGCAAAGGATTGCAGCTGATCGAGCGCCGCCTCCGCCAGCGGACCCGCCTCCTGCAGCATCAGGGTATGAGCGGGCAGATTCTCTTCACTCTGGGCGATGGTCCACACCTTCTCCTGATGGCTTTTGAAGGTCTCGAGAGACTTGGCGAGCGCCGGACTGAACGCCTGATGGGCGATGGCCTGCCAGGCCGACTCCCACTCCTGCTTGAGGCGGGAAGCCTGAGCCGGATCCTTGCCGAGGATCAGATAGCCACGCAGAGCAGAAACGGTGGCAACCAGTGCCTTCTGGCTCGCCTCATCCCGCTGCAAAGCGGGCAGCGCCTGCTCCAGCAGGATGTGTTGGGCCTGATTTATCTGGGTCAGCCGGTAATAGACCAGCGTGGAGGAGAGCAGGATCAGCAGGTTGATAAAACCGAAGCTGAGCAGCAACTTGCTTGAGATTTTCATGAACATCCTTGTTCAAACAGAGGGAACCAGCCAACAGAATCAGATAGATATCAGTGTAGGCAATCTATCTTGCCAAGTCCGGTGCCATTTAGCCAATTCACTGCGCGGCATCGGGCGGGCAGAGAAAAATCCCTGACAGAGGTCACAACCGAGCTGGGCCAGCACTCGCCAGGTCGCCTCATCCTCTACCCCTTCCGCCACCGACTTCAGCCCCAGCTTGCGGGCCAACTCGATACTGGACTCGATGATAGCCAAACGTGACGGATCGGCATGGCAGCGATCGACAAAGGAGCGATCCAGCTTGAGTTCGGTGAACGGCAACAGTGCCAGCTGCTGCATCGAGGAGTAGCCGGTACCAAAATCATCTATGGAGAGGCCAAAACCATGCATCCTCAGCCGGGTCAGCACCTCCAGAGACTTGCCCAGATCCTGCACGAATGCGCTCTCGGTCACCTCCAGGGTGATGAGTTCAGGATTGATACTCCAGCGCTTGCACTGATCAATCAATAAGTTGCAGAGATCCCCTTCAATGAGCGAGGTGGTGGAGAGGTTCATCGACAGATTGAGTGACAACCCGGTTTCCTCCCATAAATGGCCATCACTCAGAGATTTGCTGATGATCACCTCGGTCAACGGATCGATAAGCCCGTTGTGCTCCGCCAGTGAAATAAAACGCCCGGGCGGGATCAGGCCAAACTCGGGGTGTTGCCAGCGGGCCAGCGCCTCCATCCCGACCCATTCGCCGGATGCAAAACTCACCTTGGGCTGATACCAGGGCAGCAGTTGATCTTGCTCGATCGCACGACGCAACTCATTGAGTCCTATTCTGTGCCCCTCTTCCTCCCTGACGGGTTCCTGCCGAGGTGACCAAGCCTGGATAAGCCGCTGGAGCTGCTGCGGCGTTGAGGGTTTCTCTATGCGACCGAGCACCTGCATGCCATAAGCGGCACTCATACGCAATACGGCTTCCACCACATCCCCCTCAAGCGCACTGGAGAGGATAATGCCGCCCTGAAAACCACCCAGCGACAGGCGTCGCAACAGCGCCATGCCATCCATTCCGGGCATTCGCAGATCACAAAACAGGATATCGACGTTGTGTTGCTGGCTAAGCGCCAATGCCTCGACACCATCAACCGCTTCCAGCAGATTCTGGTAACCCAAGCTGCGGATCTGGTGCAGCAGCGCCTTGCGCTGAAATCCATGGTCTTCCACGACCATGATGACCAACTCATGTTGTGCTTTTTTCATCGAGCCATAATCCAATGTCGTGGGCAATCGCCGTCATCAACCTCTGCACTGTGCTGACCAGATCGTCGAGTTCGTCGAGCCGCTTCAATCGCGCTGCCGATTCCAGCATGGCGGCCTGACTGGCAAGCTCCTCCAACCCGACCATTCGGGCTGCCCCCTTGATCCGGTGGGCGGTCTCTACCAAGGCGCTGGCATCATGACAAATCAGTGCTGCCATCATGGCCTCGCCATCCTGCCGGTTGGAATCGAGATACTCCACCGCCATGGCTCGCGCGGTCAGCTCGTCACCAAAGAGCGCCAACCAGCGCTCAGCTTGCATGCCTGCAGCCCCATCAACGGGCGCAACCGCGCTTCTGGTTGGCGTCCTCTCTGCCAGCCAATGGGCCAGCATCTGGCGCAAGATATCCAGCGGGTAGGGCTTCAGTAGCATGTCACTCATGCCTGCCTCTACCATACGAGCACTCGCCTCTTCTGACGTATCTGCCGTTACCCCTATGATGGGGGCCGTCACTCCCGCAGCCCGCAGCGCCTTGGTCAGGGCATAACCATCCATCACCGGCATATGGCAATCAGTCAACAGCAGGGAGAATTGCTGTCCCTGCCAGGCCCGCAGAGCCTTCTCGCCATCTTCCACGACCTGAGCCTCGATACCAAGAATGGCCAACTGCCGTGCCAGCAAGGCACGATTGACCGGATGATCATCGGCCACCAGTACTTTGCCACCCAGCTTCTCTGCAAGCGCTGGGAGGTGCGGTGTGACCCGCTCCTGTAGCAATTCGTGGCAGCTCTCCAGCAGAAGATCCGGATAGAGAGGAGATAGACCCAGGCGCCACCATTTCTGTTCACCAATCCGACCCCGTAACGCCTCATCGGGTGACGCTATGATCCCCTTCAGCGCAGAGTGTTGCAGCCAGCTTTGCCATTCCCCCCCAGCGCTTGCTCAAGCCACCGTTGATCGGCCAACAGCAACCCTTCCAGTGAGCGACTGAGCTCATTGGCCCCCAAGTACCTGAGCTTGGCCCCCTGCCGTACCATGGCCGCTTCGAGGTTGGTGTCATCGCTGAAAAACCACCATTCTGTGTCAGCCAGAGCAGGGGGATCCCACTGCGGATTGGTTAGCGGCACGGTAAAGCGGAAGCAGGAGCCCTCTCCTGCCTTGCTGGTCAGTGTCAGTGCCCCCCCCATTTTGCATACCAGCTGCTCACAGATTGCCAACCCCAAGCCGGTGCCACCAAAACGACGGTTGATATCTGACTCCACCTGCTCAAAAGGCGTGAACAGCAGCGCCTGCTTCTCTTCGGCGATCCCGATACCGGTGTCACTGACACTGATGGTCAGTTGCTCGCTCAGGTAGCTGACCCGAATCGTAATACCCCCTTGTTCGGTAAACTTCACCGCATTATTGAGCAGGTTGGAGATGACCTGACCGATACGTACCCCGTCGATGTCGGCCCAATCCGGCACATGATGCTCCCACTCCAGCACCACGTTGAGCCCCTTGTTATGAGCCAGTGCCGCGTGGCCACGAATGGCATCGCAGATCACCGTTTGCAACCGGCTGCTCTGGTAATTCAACTGCAACTGACCCGCTTCTATCTTGGAAAAATCGAGGATGTCATTGACCAGATAGAGCAGGTTATTGGTCGAGGTGACCACATTGCGCACCATAAAACGCTGGTCGTCGTTGAGCTCGCTCATTTGCAGCAATTCGAGCATGCCATGCATGCCTGAAATGGGTGTTCGTAGTTCATGGCTCATGGTTGCCAAAAAGCGGCTGCGAGCCTGCATCGCCTGCTCGGCATAGGCGCGAGCTTCGCGCAACTCATATTCCTGTTGCTTGAGGGCAGTGATGTCCTGAATCACCCCATTAAGGATCAGTGCCTGCTGCTCCTGTCTGACAAAGTTGCCACGCACTTGCAGATAGCGATCTCCATCAGGCCGCTCTACCTTGACCTCCAGATCGAGGGGCGCCAGAGTCTCGGCATGATTGGCCACCTTGCTGACAAACTCCTGCAGGGCCTGTTCGGTAAAGCCAAATACCTCACCACCCGATTCAGCGTTAAATAAATCCTGGTGAGATACCCCCAGAATCTCGTTGGCCCCCTGAGAGGCATAAAGAAAGCGCCCCTTGCCCGGCCCTTGCCACAAATACTGATAGACCACCCCAGGCATGCTGTCGGTAATCTGGGTAAGGCGATTTTCAGCCTGACGGGCGCGCTCCTCCGCCTCCTTGATCCGGCTGACATCGGTCAGTACTGTCAACACCCCTAGCATATTGCCATCGGGATCGCGATAAGGGCGTTTGGCATAGATAACATGGCAGGGCGTACCATCAGCTCGCAGGTTACTGCCTGCCCCCTCCAGATCCTGTCCTGTCTGCCACACCAAACGCTCTTCTTCCAACACACTGTTTCTGAGTGTCTCGGGCATGTTTTGCAGCTCCTCACTGCTACTGCCAGCACCAAGGAAAGCATCGCGATAGGCCTGATTGCACAAGGTGATCCGCTGCTCGCTATCACGTAGCGCCACCATGGTTGGCAGTGAGTTGAGTAAGGTCTGCACAAACAGCAACTGTTCATTCAGCTTGTCCTCTGCGATTTTCCGCTGCGCAATCTGGCGACGCAAACTGCGAGCCCAGAACATCACCAACAAACCGCTGACGAGCAAGGCGCCCCCCCCTATGGCCAACCATTTGTAAATCAGGGTGTAATCAGACTCGATATTGACCGACACATTGAGCCAGCGTCGTTCCAGCAGTTGCCACTCCTCATCTGTGATGGTCAGCAGCAACTTGTCCATGATGTGGAGCAACTCGGGCTGAGCATTATCGACGGCCATACTGATAGGTACGGAAAATTCGGGGGAGCTCAGCACTACCTGATACTTATCATTGAAACCCTTCATCGCCTGCTGTCCCAGATTGGTCATGGTCAACAGCACATATTCGGCTCGCCCAGTATCAAGCAAGGTCAGTAAATCGGCATCTTTGCCTACTTCGATAATATTGGCGCCCAGCGCGTGAATGAGAGAGGCTTCGTAAGAACCCGTCACACCACCAATCAGACGCCCTTTCAGCTCGACCAGCGACTTCAGCGGGCGAGCACCGTGTCTGGCTACGACATAGCTGTCGAACTTCAGATAGGAGGAGGTAAAAGAGGCAAAGGACTGACGATCCTTGAGCGGTGTCATCAAGGGAATAAGGTCCACTTTGTGCTCTTTCAGCAGTTTAAGTGACTCCTGCCAGGTATTTGTCGACGCCAGCTCAAAGCGGATCCCGGAGCGCAGACTCAATAACTTCATCAGGTCTGCCGTATAGCCATGCAATTCACCTTCGTCATCGATTTCGCTGATGCCGGCAAATCCGGGGGCAACGGCGAACTTGATGACCCTGTTTCTCTGCTTCAGCCAAATAGCCTCATCTGGTTCCAGCAACAGACCAGCGTTGGCGCGTTCATTTTTCTGATGCAACCGTAATCGTGAGTCTGCAACGGGTATCCGTTGATATGCCTGCCAAAGCTTCTCGCTCAGCTCTGGCTGGCGGGAGCTGGTCGCCATCGTCAGCGTGCTGCCAGAAAGCCACCCAGGAGCGACAACCCCCATTGATGCAGGCATTCTCTCCATCTTAAGGGAAACAATGGGTTCCAAATCAAGATATGCATCGACAGCGCCCAGCTTGACCATATAGGTCGCCTCGTCACGGCTCTCAAGCTCAGTTACACCAGAGATCCCCAAACGATCCAACTCAGTGCAACTGCCAAACCCGCGAATACAGACCCAGCGTAACTTGCGCGCCTGCTCCAGGGTCAATCGCTGATCCGGGGTATGCATTAAAATGGAGCGAGCATAAGAACCGATACTGCCAATAGGGTTTATCCCCTTCAATTCAAGAGCATTACGTTCGACCCCGATTAATGCATCGATCTGGCCGCCTTGGAGAGCAATCTGGGCATCCACGTAGGAGTTGTAGGGGATATAACGCAATGACACGCCCATTTCGGCTGCAATGCGCGAGGCCAGCTCCTTGAGCGGACCGGCATAACGCTGGTTGGGGAGTTGATAGATGAAAGGGAGATAGCCGCCACGGGGAACCCCAACCAGCAGCTCCTTTTGTGCAGAAATCTCGTTACTTGTGCTCTCATCTTGCGGTTGGGGAGCCGCAACAGCCAACATGCCCGAAAACAACAGCAAAATGGGAAGAAAAAGCTGACGAAGGAGTGGCATAAGATCTTGTCCTGATGAGTAAAACAGATAGGGCTGCCACCTCTAATCTTGCAGATCCTGACGACGCAAGGCGAGAAAACAATCGCAGCTGTTACAAAGAGGGCGGAGAGGATAATACTGAGTCACCAACATGTGAACCTGGAATCAACCGCAAGATGGAAAAATGGCAGGCATGCAGCCTGCCATTTCACTAGCGAGGGGGATCTTATTCTCCCCTTCGCGATCAGGTTATTCGATTCCCGAGGCGGAAGCCGGTTTGATACTCCCGCTCGCGAACGAGGGCAATTTGACCCTGATATCCTTCCAGCCCGATATCCCTGAGCAGGGCGGGCGACAGATTGACCTGCACGAGACGACGCTCGACCCGGGCAATCCTTCTCTGGACCAAGGATTCAACACTGCGCAGTAAAACCAGTTCGATAGACATGACATTCTCCAGTTGAACATGCGGTTCTCCCGGAGAAAGTGGATATCACCCTGCGGGACGAACCGCGGGTGATAAAAAGACAGGGGTTACCTGTTTACGCCACGCGGTAAAAGAGCACGAGATTTCACGCCGCACGCAGTGCCGCGAGAGAATGCAATATTGAGCATCAGATGTTGCATTTTCGTCTCCTTACCGGGTAAAAGTTGAACAGGTTGCAGAAGTCTAAAAAATATCCGAATTTAAAACAAGCCTCTTGCGACTCCTTTTTAAACGTTTTTACGGCATTTTATGCTGCCCGACAGGGAGCTTGGGGCATCAGATCCCCGAGAGTAGCCGGTACTCTTCCAGTACATAGGTATCCGTCATGCCGCTGACATAATCGAGCAGCAGCCGCACCCGGTAATACCACTCCTGCTCGTTCTGGCAGGCAAAGCGCGGATCCGGGGTGGCGATCGCCAATCGATAGGCCTTGAGATGGCGGGCCGAGAGACGGTGATAGAGGCGGCGCGCAAAGAAAAGCGTCTGACTCCCCTCCCCGGCCAGCAGACGGGCAAACTGTGGCGCTGGCAGCGACAACAGGCAGGCATAACTGGTCAGCACCCCGCGCAGCGCCGCATACCCCTCCAGCTCAAGCGCTTCCACCTCGGGGCGCATAAAGACCAGCTCACGGGCCACCCGCTTGAGGATATCGAGCACCCGCGCCGCCGGCGCCTGGCCATGCAGCAGCGCTTGCGGATAGGAGCCCTGCAAAATGGCCTGATGTTCGCTGACATAGCTCTGCGCCGCCAACGCCACCAGATCCCGGGTCAGCTGCTGGCGAAAATGGGGGAAAAAGCCCCGACCAGAAGCCAGCGCCTCGTCCAGCAACACAGCCAGATAGTCGCTCTGGTCAGCGGCCCGCAGCGCCACCAGCAGCTCTGACAGTGTCAGGATCCGCCGATCTACCGCATCTTCCAGATCGGCGATGCAGTAGGAGATGTCATCGGCCGCCTCCATGATGTAGACCAGCGGATGACGGCAGCCGGGGGCCAATCCCAGACTCTGGCCGAGGGCACGGTAGAGAGGCTGCTCGCTGAAGAAGATGCCCCGCTTGCTGCTCCAGCCATGATGCTGACCATAGCTCACCCCGGGTTGCGGCTGCTGCGGGTATTTGCAGAGTGCCGCCAGCTGCCCGAGCGTCAGGTTAAGCTCGTGCAGGCTGTGCACCAGCCGCAGACTCTGGGCGTTGCCATCAAACAGTTGCAGGTCCTGACGCAATTCAGCCCACTGGGCCGAGGGGGGCTGCGCCAGCGCCTGCTGATAAAGGGGATCGAGCATCTCGCCGAGCCACTGGCTCATCACCTGCTCGCCAAAGTGGCCAAACGGCGGGTTGCCCACGTCATGAAGCAGGCAGGACATCTCCACCAGATTGATAAAGGCCCCTTCGCAGACCGTTCCTGCTGGCAAGGCGGCCAGAATGCGGCGGCTGATCTGGCGACCGGTCTCCTGCACCTCCAGCGAGTGGGTGAGGCGGCTGCGCACCGAGGCCTTCACATCGAGCGGAAAGACCTGGGTCTTCTGCTGCAACCGGCGCACCGGTGCGGCCTGCACGATACGGGCGCGATCCTGCTCGGTCGCCTCCAGCAGATCCTCGTCTCCCCAAGGGTGGATGCGCGCAGGGGTAATCAAACGGCTATACATCTCGCAGCTCCTTGCCAGCAACTTCCATCAGACTCAAGACAACCTCCAGCCTCAAGACAGCAACCAACGCCGCAGACGGGCGATATCGCCGGGATATTCGCGGCGCAGCGTCTCAATCCAGTCCTCTACGTTCTCCCACCAGGCGGGGTGATCCGGGCTCTGAATAAGCTGGGCTGTCTGCTGCAATCGGCGCAGGCCAATGGAGCCTGCCGCCCCTTTTATCTTGTGCGCCTCTTCCACCACCCCAGCTTGATCCTTGGCAATCATGTTGGAGTCGAGCACTGCCATGTAGTCCGGCATCATCTTCTCGAACAGATCGACGCTGGAGAGCAGCACCGGCTTGCCCACGGTATCGGCGTAATCGGTGAGGAAGGGGATATCCAGCAGGGCATCCTGATTGCCCGCATCAGCCTGCTCGTCCGCTTCATCCTCGGCCAGATCGGCAAACAGGTGACCAATCACCTCCCGCACCGCTTTGGAGCCAAGCGGCTTGTTGATCACATCCTGCATGCCGTGATCCCGGTAGTACTGGCGATCGCCGGTGGAGTTGGCGGTGAGCGCCACCATGGGTGGCAGGCTGTCGCCATAACGCTCCAGCAGGGTTTTCGCCACATCGAAGCCGGTCATGTCCGGCAGCTGGATATCGAGCAAAATGAGGTCGAAATCATCCGGGTTGGCCATCGCCAACGCCTGGGTGCCGTCCCGTGCCACCTGCACCTGATGACCCAGCTTGCCCAGCAGGGCGCAGGCCACCGTCACGTTAAGCTCCACATCCTCCACCAGCAGGATATCGAGGGAGGGCATCTCTTCCTCCTGCTCTGGCAACACAGGCTCGGCGCAAGCCACTTCCAATTCGGCAGTGAAGCAGGAACCTTCGCCCGGATCGCTGTCCACATAGAGCTGGCCGCCCATCGCCTGCACCAGCTGACGGGAGACCGCGAGGCCAATTCCGGTGCCGGTGGCGTGCTTCTTGCCCTGCACCTGATAGTACATGGCGAAGATCTTCTCCTGCTGAGCGCGCGGGATGCCGATACCGGTATCCTCCACCTCGAAGTGCAGGGCCAGCTTGCCCGGCTCGTCGGCGGGATGGGATAGGCAACGCACGGTGACGCCCCCCTCATCGGTAAACTTGACCGCGTTGCCCACAAGATTCCACAGCACCTGACGCAGGCGGGTGCCATCAGCCATCACGAATTGCGGCATGTCGCCATCGCGATCGAAATGGAGATAGAGTCCCTTCTGCTCCGCCTGAATGCGCGACAGGGTCTCCAGCTCGTCGAGGAAGGCGGGCAGGTCGATACGGGTCGGTGCAATTTCGAGGCGACGGCGATCGAGTTTGTCCAAGTCGATGATGTCGTTGAAGATATTGCCAAGGGTCACCGCACTCAGGTGAATGGTCTTGAGCTGCTGTTGTTGCTTGGGATCGAGGGGAGTATCCATCAGCATCCGGCTTAAGCCCACGATGCCGTTGAGCGGGGTGCGCAACTCGTGGCTGATGGTGGAGATGAAGGTAGTCTTGTCGCGGCTCGCCTTCTCCAGCTTGTCCTGATACTGCTTGCGCTCGGTGATGTCGCGGCCAAAACCGAGCAGGCCGAGTCGCTTGCCGAAGCGGTCGAAGAAGGGCACCTTGCGCAGCTCGAAGTAGGCTTTGCGGCCATCAGGATACTCCAGCCACTGTTCGTAGGTGAGCGGCTCGTTGCTGGCAAAGACCTGCTTGTCGGTCTCCACCACCTTGTTGGCAATCTCCTGCTTGTAGACATCGAACGGGGTAAGACCGATCAGCTCGGCCTCCACCTTGCCGGTCAGCTCCTCCATGGCGCGGTTGCAACCGGAAAACTGCTCATCCTCGTTGCGGTAGTAGACCAGATCGGGGGAGCAGTCGATAAAAGAGCGCAGCAGGGCAGTACGCTCCCCCAGATGAAGCTGGGCTTTCTCTCGCTGGAACACCTCATTCTCGAGATCCTCGATGGCCTGCAGACGCAGGCTCTCGGCCCGGTTGGTCTCGGCAATCTGGGCGTTGAGGCGGCTGATGTTCTCCTGCAGTTGGGTATTGAGCTCCAGATCCCGCTCGCGCATATCTTGCAGCTTGCGCACCATCCTGCTCAGTCGCTGACGGGAATCCTCCAGCTGATCCACCACGATGGAGAGAAAATAGACCGCCCAGGGGGTCACCAGCAGGCCAAAGAAGACCGAGCGAACAAAGTCGATCACATCGATATTGCCGCGCAGGAACAGGGTCACCCCCATCTGGATGGCGACCGCCAGCACGATAATGCCCGCCGCCAGGAACATGCTGAAGCGCACCAGTCCCAGCTTGGTCATCAGATCGACATAATATTGCGCCCAGGATTTAATCTGTTTCATCTTATTGTTTTCCCCCGATATTCGCGGTACAGAATACCAGCACAACCGAGTGAACTCTTCTTAATCTCGCACAATTAATTAACGATTCGCCGAATGAAATGAGTAGGTTAGGATAATTGGCAATATTGAGTCAGTTGCCATTAAGGTTTTTTCTTTATACTCACCGGCCGAAAAAATTCACCACCATTTAATTTAGGAGTTATCCGATGCGCAACACCACCCTGCTGGGCTTGGGCCTGCTGGTCGCAAATAGTGCTTATGCTGATTTGGGTGAAATTCCCAAGGAGTCTGGCTGGTCCGGTTTCCTGCTTGGCGGGGTCAGTGTCATCAATTACGAATCGAATTTTTATAGTGGTGATGATGAAAACAGCCGTCTGAGCGGACTGGGCAGTGCCGAGAGCAGCTCCGCCGTTGCCCCGCTGCTCAACGCCGATATCCGCTACACCTTTGCCGATACCCGCACCCAGGTCTTCCTCGGTAACCTGATCCAGGATGCCATCCGTTTCGACTTCACCCAGCAGCTCGGTATCCGTCAGGAGATGAGCGACAAGGGCATCGTAGCTGGCTCCGTGGTCTTTAATGCCATGCCGACCGAGCAGTGGAGCGATCCCTTCGCCGTAGGCGTTGATCGCCAGTCGACCGATATCAAGTCAAAAGGGGTGCGCTTCGCCTGGGACAGCATCTGGGGAAGCAACTTCAATGGTAGCCTGACCACCCGCAACATCGAGGTGGATGAGGAGCGCAGCGGCCAGCAATACGATAAGGATAACCAGACAAACTATGCAGCCAAGCTGGATCGCAACGGCAAGATCCACGCCCTCGACCTCTCCTACAAATGGCAACTGGCACCCGGTCAGATGCTGGAGCCAGCCTTTATCTACCGCCAAGCCGACCTGGACGGCAGCGCCCAAAGCTACAAGAGCAACGGCCTCCAGTTGACCTACGGCATACGCGCTTCCCAGTGGTCTTTCGTCAGCAACGCCTATCTGGGCCAGACCAAATATGATGAGGCCAACCCGATCTTTGGCCACAACGCCGACTCCGACGAGTTTGCCCTGACCGGTACCTTCTTCTGGCACCGCCTGTTCGGTATCGCGCCGCTCTCTGCAACCTTTACCGCTGGCTATGCCAAGTCCGATTCCGACATCAACTTCTACGATTCTGAATCCGTGATGTTCAACACCGGCCTGCTCTACAACTTCTAATAACGGTTGTGCGCACCGATACAACAAGGCCACCCGAAGGTGGCCTTGTTGCTATCCGGCGTTTGACTCAAATACCCAGGGAGTCGAGTAGATCGTCGTGATCGTTGGCGACCGGGGCCGCAGCCTGAACCGGCTTGGCGGCATCCTGCTTGGCCTGGGCGATCAGCGCATCGGGATCCAGCTCTTCATGCTCCATCCCCTCATTATGGATGCGGATGAACTCGGTTTTGTCCATCGCCAGCTCCAGATAGAAGATGTTGTTGCGGGCGGTGAAGAAGGTGACGCGGCGGGACTCCGGGCTGTCGAGATTGGTATCGACGCTCAGCATCACCTGCTTGTTTAGCGCCAGCATCTTCGGTTGGTTCTGGGTGATGTGGGTCTGCAGATCCCGGCCCACCTTGACGGTGAAGCTACCGACGATCTGGTTCATCAGCTCGCCCATCACGTTACTCACCTCGTCAGAGGTGTGGGAGATGGCGAGATCCTCCTTGGAGAGCCCCATGCTCAGCATGTAGCTCTCGTACAGCTCCATGGCGGCGGCGGCGGAGAAGTTGATCACCACCAGACCGGAAAAACCGCCATCGAACAGTACGAAACAGCCGATATCCGGCTTGAGGCAGGTCTTGCTGATCCGCTGCACCATGCCGGAAAACCGCACCTGACTCATGGTCGCGGCACTCAAAACGTCCGTCACCGAGTTGCACAGGCTGAGCAGCACATCCTCTGTGGTCAATACGGCATCGTCATCGGATCTTGTCACTATCATGGGACCTTCCTGAACATCGAAAATGGGCTTATCTATACCATAACTCTAACAGATGGCGCGGCCCGGAGACTGAAATAGCGACACGCCTCTCAGTTGACTCCGTTATCAGCAGCCACAGGGGTGAAACCGCTCAGCTTGGCGAGCCGGGCACGCCATATATCGGCCTGCTGTGCCAAAACTTGTGGCTCATAAGGCACGACCGGATGAGCACCCCAGATGGGGCCTGGCCAGGCGCGATCCGTCGCAAAGCGGGCGACATGGTGAAGATGGAGTTGCGGCACCAGATTGCCCAGCGCTCCGATGTTGATCTTGTCCGGGCTGAGGGCCTGCTCCATCAGGGCGGCGACGGCGCAGGACTCCTGCATCAGCTGTTGCTGCTGCTCCGGCGCCAGATGGTGAATTTCCCGCAGGTTGGCTACTCGCGGTACCAGGATCAGCCAGGGATACTGGCTGTCTTTTGCCAGCAAGACACGGCAGAGGGGCAGATCCCCGAGCCACCGAGTATCTGCCTGCAGGCGTGAATGCAATTCAAACATGAAAACCTCGTTGAGTACGATGAACAGAGCGCCTGAAAAAAGGAGTGTCCACGTTACTGCAACGGGCAGAAAACTTAAAGCTGTGGCACGGCCCAACCGATAAAGCGCTTGCGCAGGGCAGGATCGGCCTGGAGGAACAGCTGCTGCAACTGCCCTTCCAGCTCGCTGGCAGCCACAACGGGTTGCGCCCCACCGGATAGCGTAGCCGTTGGTTGTGTAGTCACAGCGACGGCCGTCAGCGCCGCCTTGCCACCGCTGCGGTTGTAATCAGCCAGTTTGCCGTTCCAGTCCACCCCAAGCAGCATGCCACTGGTCACCAGCGCATCCTGCTGGATAGCAAGCGCACGGCCATTCTCCTGCAATGCCACCACCGGATCCTTGGCATAGGCCTGCATCCCCCGCTCGTCTCCCGGTACGCTGGCCGTCAGCTGCAAATGCTGATTGCTGCCCTGATAGCGCACCACCTGCGGCTCGGAGCGTACCTGCCGATCATTCTCGCTGCTGCTGCGACTGGGGATCACCCCCTCGAAGCGCACCAGCAGTTGCTGCTCGCCATCCGCCAGGGTGGCATGCTGCTCATCCTGCAAGGTGCCGTTGCTCACCGCGAGGATGCGGAAATTCTCCGGCACCTTCACTTCCACCGTGGCCTGCACACTGCCAGCCCCCAACACTGCACAGAGCAGCACAAACCCGGTCAACCCTCTATTGCTCTTCATTCCCGCGGATCTTCCTGATGCCGATGATGGGCGCAGGGTAGCAGCCGAAGATGACAGAAAAATAACGCCGCTCAGAGCAGGTAGTGGGGTCGCTCGGCAAACCACTGGGCCAGCACCTGCTTGAACAGCCTGATCTTGCGCGGCACCCGCCGCTGCTGGGCATGCAGTACATGGAGCTGATGCAGCCCGCTCTGCCACTCGTCGAGCACGGTCACCAGCTCTCCTGCCGTCAGCTGCGATTCCACCAGCATCAGCGGGCACTTGGCATAGCCCATACCGGCACGCGCCAATTGCAACACGGTACTGTAGTGGTTGGCTCGCACCTTGCCCTGCACCAGAATGTGGGCCTCTTCCCCCTCACGGATAAAGTGCCACTGCTCCCAGGCCGGATTGTGCCCCTGCAACAGGCAGCTGCGCCCGCTCAGCTCATAGGGAGTGGCAGGACGCCCCTCGCGCGCCACCAGTGCGGGGCTCGCCACCACCACATCCTTGAGCCGCCCCAGCGGCAGGGCCACCAGATTGTCCGGCACCTCGCTCATGGCGCGCAGGGCGATGTCGTTTTCTCCCTGACTCATGTCGACCATCTGGTTGGTGAAACTGAGTTCCACCTCCACTCCCGGGCAGAGCGCGGCAAAGCTGGTCAGCAGTTCGCTCACCATGCGGTCGCCGGTGCTGACCGGGCAGGTAAAGCGCAGTCGTCCGCAATCCTCTTCGGTCAGCGCCTGAATATCCTGCTCCGCCTGCCGAGCCAGCGCGAAGATCTCCCCTGCCTGCTGGTAGAGGGTCTTGCCCGCCTCGGTCAGACTGAGGCGGCGGGTGGAGCGCTGCAACAGTTGTGCATTGAGGGAGGACTCCAGCGCGCTAACGTGGCGGCTCAGCATCCCCTTGCTGACCCCCAGCGTATCGGCAGCAGCCGAGAAACTGCCGCGCAGCACCACCTCATAAAAGCTGGCCAGATGGGCGATATCCATCATTAGCTCCAATATGGAAACAATGGGTTTATTTTACGCGCTTTTTCGCATTTTCTGTTGCGCTAGAATCAACACATCCCAACCAGGAGTGATGCAGATGAAAATTGTGATTGTGGGTGCCTCCGGCACCGTCGGCTCCGCGGTCAGTGAACTGCTTGCCAAAGATCATCAGGTGATCCGGGTCGGCCACAGCCGTGGTGATGCCACGGTCGATATGCGCGATCTCGCCTCCATCAAGGCGCTGTTTGCCCAAGTTGGCCAGTTTGATGCGCTGGTCGTCGCCAGCGGCAGTGTGGCCTTCAACGGCCTGACCGAGATGACCGACGAGCAGTGGCAGGTGGGGCTTCAGAGCAAGCTGATGGGCCAGATCAACCTGACCCGAGCCGCCATTCCCTATCTGACTGACAAGGGTTCCATCACTTTGATCAGCGGTATTCTGAGCGAGGAGCCGATCAACTGGGGCGTGAGCGCCAGCACCGTCAACGGCGCTATCGATCACTTTGTGAAAGCGGCCGCCTGCGAGCTGCCAAGGGGCATTCGCATCAACGTGGTAAGCCCGACCGTGCTGGCGGAGTCGATGGACAAATACGCCGACTTCTTCCCGGGGTTCGTGCCGGTGCCCGCCGCCAAGGTGGCGCAGGCTTACAAGAAGTCGGTGTTGGGCATCCAGACCGGTCAGGTGTTCAGGGTCAACGGTTGAGCGCAGCTCGCTTGCCGCCAGACCAGCAATAAAAACGGGCCCCATAGCGGGGCCCGTCTGTTTATCTGCCTCTCTCCTTCGCCGCCAGCAAACGTTTGTTTCTAGGCGACAAAAAAAGAGAGCAACCCTTAGTCGATCAGACCGTACTGATCGCGCAGCACCTCGATGATCTCCTGCTTGGGATTGGCAGAACGCGCCAGCTTGTGGCCGATGATCTTCTCGGCGATCCCGACATAGGTGTTGGAGATATCCATCATCACTTCGGTCGGCAGCTTGTTGTCGCGGGCCAGGGCGAAACGTTCCGGCATGCGGTTCTTGTTGAGCAGGATGTCCGGATCCGGGAAGTGGTTGAGCAGCCACTGACGGAAACCCTCTTTCGACTTCTCGACGATCTGACCGTCGCGCAGGGCCGCGCCATCCCAGATACGGGAGCTGTCGGGGGTGCCCACTTCGTCCATATAGATCAGCTTCTCGTTGCCGGCGGCATCGTGGACGTAACCAAACTCGAACTTGGTATCGACGAAGATCTGATCCAGCCCGGCCAGCGCGTCGCTAATGACGTTGAAGCCCTCTTTGAGCAGCACTTCGTAGCGGTCGATGTCGGCCGGTTTGCTGAAGTTGAAACCCTTGTAGTGGCGCTCGATATCGGCACGGGAAACGTTGACGTCATCGGCTTCCGGCACGCCATCCAGCCCTTTCAGCACGCCCTTGGTGGAGGGAGTGATGAGGATCTCCGGCAGTTTCTGATCCTTTTTCAGCCCTTCCGGCAGGGTGATGCCGCAGAACTCGCGCTCGCCATCCTTGTAGGCACGCCACATGGAGCCGGTGATGTACTGGCGGGCAATCGCCTCGATCATTACCGGACGGGCTTTTTGCACAATCCAGACGAAGGGGTGCGGAATATCCAGAATGTGGCTGTCGGCCAGCCCCTTCTCCTTGAACAGCTTGAACCAGTGGCTGGAGATGGCGTTGAGCGCAGCCCCTTTGCCCGGTACGCCATTCAGGCCATCCACACCTTGCCAGATGCAATCGAAGGCCGAGATGCGATCGCTGATCACCATGAGGGCGAGGGGCGCATCGGCCGGCACATCATAGCCTTTCTCTTTTATGAGCCGGGCACTGTCTTCGGGGGTCAACCAGTAGACGCTGCGCACTTTGCCGGAATGGACAGGTTTATCGGTACGGATCGGCAAATCGTCATTCACCGCCAATACTTGATCTGCAAGACTCATGGCTAATAACACTTCCTGTTTGTGGGGGGTAAACATCGCGAGTCCCTCACCTGCGCGCTCTGTTTGCAAGCATGCTGACAAGGGGGCTCGCATCATCGAAAACCGCTCGGAATCCCCGCGTTTTCAGGGGGATTTTGATAACAAAACAGGGGCACAAGGCCCCTGTATTTATTCTGCTTTTGCTGCTGCCTGATCGGCCAGCCCCTTGGCGAACGCCTCGGACAGGCTGATATACATCTGGGAGATAACCCCGGACGATACCGGCTTCTTGTCCTTGTCGAACAGGGTGATGGAGGTCTTGCCTCCCGCCATTTCGCCAAGCTGGAAGCGGTATTTCTCCTCCTCCAGTTTGAACGGCTCGCTCCCTTTCGCCTTCCAGAACTCGGCGCCCGGCTCTTCGTATTCAACGTCGATCCAGCCCAGTGACTGCTGGGTATCCTTGATGGTGAAACCGTAAGCGGGCAGTACCTGGTTGAGGCGACGCCACACCTGATCAAAGGAGCCTTCGGCAATCCAGGCGCTCAGTTCGTTGTTGTCCAGACCTAGTTGCAGACCCATGCCATCGTTGGACTTGTGCTGCTCGCGGGCTTTCAGCTGGCTGTCGTAATAGAGAGAGAACTGGTTCAGCACTCGCGCGGCATAGCGCTGGGCATCGGCAGGGGTCAGCTTGTTGCTGGTCTCGCCGTCGATAGTCTCTTCGTGATCCAGCACCCGGACCGACATGTTGACGGCGTGGCGCTGGGCGTCGTTGCGCACGGTGAACTGGTAACGCTGACGGATTTTGAAGTCTTCGTCATCTTCACCCCAGCCATCGAGGGCGACTGTGTTGTCAAACCAGCCGGTCTGCAATACGCCATCCTGCTGATCCAGCTTCTCGGTGGTGACCTTGTACTTGGCCAGGAAATTCATCAGGAACGACCAGGTATCGCGCTCCACGCTCTGGCTGGTGCTCAGGGCATAGAAGGCAACGGTCGGTTCGGTAGCGCTCTGCACCACCTGGCTGCCCGGTACCACGGTCAGCAGCTGGGCGGGTGGGCGCACATCGACCTGGGCGCCGAGGGCACCTTCACGGCTGCTCTCGGGAAGCGGCGGGATGTCGTACTGGCTGTTGAAGGTGGGGGCACTCAATCCTGCGGGGATCAAGAACGCGCGGCCCTCGAGGCGGGCATCTTCATAACCGAAGTCGCGGTTGGCCATTTTGCGATCCTGGGGGGTGCTGCAACCGGCCAAGACGGCCACAGTCGCAACGCTCAGCACCAGACGGGCTCTATTTCCCTTTCCATTAGATTTAAACACTCGCCATCAACTCCGCTGTGGTCAGTGCTCGCGCCATCAGCTGTTCGCCCTCGGGGGTGAGGTCAACCAGCGGCAGGCGCAAGGTGGCTGTTGCAATCAACCCCAGTTGGGCACAGGCCCATTTCACCGGGGTGGGGCTCGGTTCGCAGAACAGAGTCTTGTGCAACGGCATCAAGAGATTGTTGATGTCATGCGCCTGCCCGGCATCACCGGCCAGCGCAGCACGACACATGTCGGCCATCTGGGCCGCTGCAATATTGGTGGTGACCGAAATCACGCCATCGCCACCTTGCAGCATAAAATCACAACCAGTGGCATCGTCGCCACTGTAGAGAGCAAACTCCGGCCCGCACAGCTCGCGCAGCAGCGGGGTGCGGCTCAAATCGCCGGTTGCCTCTTTCAAACCGATAATGCCGGGAACCTTGGCCAGACGGGCCACGGTCTCCGGTTTGAGATCGCAACAGGTGCGACCGGGCACATTATAAAGAATTTGGGGCAGACCACTAGCCTCGGCGATCGCACAATAGTGGCGATAGAGACCTTCCTGAGTGGGCTTGTTGTAGTAAGGAGTCACCGAGAGACCCGCCACCACGCCGGTTTTGGCCAGTCGCTTTGCCAATTCAATGGCATGGGCAGTATTGTTGGAGCCGCAACCGGCGATGACGGGAATGCGTCCGGCGGCATACTCAACGGTCTTTTCAACGACGGCGATATGCTCCTGCTCGCTCAGGGTCACCGATTCCCCTGTGGTACCCACCGCAACAATGGCACTGGTCCCGGCGCTGACATGATAGTCGACCAGTTTGGCAAGACTGGCCCAATCGACTTCACCTGAAGCCAGCATGGGGGTAACGAGCGCAACAATACTACCGCGTAACATGGACTTTTCTCCCGATTTTCAGGGGCGTAATGGTAAAGCTGACCCCTTTGAAAAACAAGGGAGAGAGGGGGCAAGCCGTGATACCATCCGGAACAAAAAGTAATGGACGAAAGTCGGCAGCGTCCCTCAGGGAGTGGTCATCAGGGCCGGAGGGTTGACTTGCCAGCGCGGCTTTCGCAACGAAATAACGGACGAGAGAAGATTTATGACTCACTACCTGGTCGTAACGGCCATCGGCACGGACAGGCCTGGCATCGTCAATGAAGTGACCCGCCACGTCAGTGGCTGTGGTTGCAACATTGTGGACAGCCGCCTTGGCATCTTCGGCAATGAATTTACCTTTATCATGCTGCTCTCGGGCGACTGGAACAGCATGATGCAACTCGAAATCAGCCTGCCCCTGCGTAGCCAGGAGTGGGATCTCATCACCATGATGAAACGCACCGAACGCCACCAGTCCCTGCAGTATGACGTCCGCGCCAGTGCCGACCTGTTGATCCGCGACGAGCCCGGCATCGTAAGCCAGTGCACCCAGTTCTTCAGCGAACATGGCTGGAACATTCAGGCGATGCAATCCATGACCCTGGAGCAGCAGCCGTTCAACCTGCTGAAGATCAGTTTTCAGCTCAATCTGGCCAGAGAGGGTGAAGTGGAAGGTTCGCAAACCGCCTTCGCCGAATTCTGTCGTCAACTGGGTGCCGAATCGTTCGAGTTTATCGTCAATCGCAAACACGCCTGAGGGCGTTTTACCCGAGGAGACCCCATGCAACCACTACAAGCTGGCAGCCCCGCCCCCGATTTCTCCCTGCCCGACCAGAATGGCAATCAGGTCAGCCTCGCTGGCCTGCGCGGCAAGAAGGTGCTGGTCTATTTCTACCCCAAGGCGATGACCCCCGGCTGCACCACCCAGGCCTGCAGCCTGCGCGATGTGAACGCCGAGCTGGCCGCCCTCAATGTGGTGGTGCTTGGCATCAGCCCGGATCCGGCCAAACGGCTGAAAAAGTTCGAAGAGCGGGACCAACTCAACTTCACCCTGCTGGCTGATGAAGACCACGCCGTCGCCGATGCCTTTGGCGTCTGGGGCCCGAAGAAGTTCATGGGAAAGGAGTATGACGGCATTCACCGCCAGAGCTTCCTGATCGATGAAGAGGGCAAGATTGCCCACCACTTCGACAAGTTCAAAACCAGCGATCACCATCAGGTGGTACTGGATTTCCTCAAGGGATAACCCTCCCCTGCGTCATTGAAAGGCCTGCCATGCAGGCCTTTTTTATCTGGCCAGCCGCCCCTTGCCAGCGGATTTTTCTCACTAACTCCCCCGCCCAGATCAAAAAATTCATTTTATATATGGGTTAACGTGACCCCAGAATCATCTTCCAGCGAGATATCCCATGAACATGAGCAACACTGAACGTTTGATCCTGAGCAACCAGTACGAAATTCTGGCGAAACTCAATCCGGAGAAAGCGGACGTCTACCAGCGCGCCAGCACCATCATCGAGCGCGGCTACTGCCTGCAGATCCTCGAGTTGGAGAAGAGCTTCGGCCATCTGGATCTGGCTACCTGCCAGGAGGTGATCGACACCCTGGAGCTGCACCACGCACTGGCCATCTCATGGGGCAATCTGGATGCCGCCGATCAGGGCGAGATCAACGCCAGCCGGCTGGAGTTCAACGGCTACAGCCGCAGCCAGGAGCGTGAGCTGGCCGACTACGTCTGCTTCCTGCTGGAGGTGGACAAGCGCTTCCCCGAGCTCAAATGCCCGTGCGACGAGCTCTCCAGCGACATCGCCATGCGCGACAAATACCAGCGGATGCTAACTGTATGGCGTCAGTGCCCTCGTCAGTACAAGCTCTCCATCCAGGAGATCCGCAAGGTACTGGCAGCGTGATCCGCACACCGACCGCAACAAAAAAGGCGCCACTGGCGCCTTTTTGCATCTGAAACGAGTTATTCGTAGAGAAAGGATTTATCGAGCTGCTGGAAGGCGGCCTTGAGGGTATCGGCCAGCTCTTCATAGCGCGGCTGAGACACCAGCTGACGACGGCCACCCTGTTCGTTCATCTTGCCGTTGATCTCCCGATACCAGCTCGCCAGCGACGGGGGCAAACGGGTGTCGGCCCGCTGACCGAGCCAGTAGTAACCCTGCAGCGGCAAACTGAGCAGAAACAGCACGGAAGTGATGACGGAAGGCCAGTAGTGCAGCTCGCCAAACTGGAACTGCAGCATCACGCTCAGCACCGCCAGCGCGGGGATCACCTTGAGGGCGAACTCGGTCGCCTTGATCACCCGATTTTCAGGAAACATCGAATTGAGCTCGGGACGGCGCGGCCAAAGCGTCATATAATGGCGGCCTTGCTGTAACTTAGTTCCAAAAATGTTCATGCTCATACTACCTCCGAGCGCTTTTTGAACGTACTAACGGCAAAACCTCGACAAAATTTGATGCAAAGTAACAAAGGTTGAGGATGACTTTGTTATTTTTCAACAATCGGGTTATCCTTTGTACGCCCATTTTTGCGTCAAAAGCTTCTTGCTATTGACCTGTCAGGGACGTCTGGATTTCGGGTCTTGTATCACTATACAAGGGGCAAGCAACAGATTGCCAACCCTCATAAGGATAAGTTGAAAGTTTTTGGCCGCACCGCGTCCAACGCATCCGCCTACACAACCCAATCTGCGATAGGATTTATTCATGAGTAAGCTGGTTCTTGTTCTTAACTGTGGCAGCTCTTCCCTGAAGTTTGCCGTCATTGACGCAACCACCGGTGATGACCTGCTGTCCGGCCTGGCCGAGTGCTTCAACCTCGACGACGCCCGCATCAAGTGGAAACTGAATGGCGAGAAAGGCAGTGCCGATCTGGGCGCGGGTGCCGCTCACCAGGAAGCGCTGGACTTCATCGTCAACAAGATCCTGCCGCTCAATCCGGAACTGTCCAAGAACCTGATCGCCATCGGTCACCGTGTTGTTCACGGCGGTGAGCGCTTCACCTCTTCCGTTGTCATCTGCGAAGATGTGATTGCCGGCATCGAAGCGGCTGTTCCGTACGCACCGCTGCACAACCCGGCTCACCTGATCGGTATCCGTGAAGCTCGCCGCGTATTCCCGGCGCTGGCTGACAAGAACGTGGCCGTATTCGATACCGCGTTCCACCAGACCATGCCGGAAGAAGCCTTCCTGTACGCCCTGCCGTACAAGCTCTACAAAGAGAACGGCATCCGTCGCTACGGCGCTCACGGCACCAGCCACTACTACATCAGCCTGGAAGCTGCCAAGCAGCTGAACAAGCCAGTTGAAGAGCTGAACATCATCAACTGCCACCTGGGCAACGGCGGTTCCGTCTGCGCCATCAAGAACGGCAAATCCGTTGATACCTCCATGGGCCTGACTCCGCTGGAAGGTCTGGTGATGGGTACCCGTTCCGGTGATCTGGACCCGGCCATCATCTTCTTCCTGCACGACAAGCTGGGCATGAGCGTGGCCGATATCAACACCATGTTGACCAAAGAGTCCGGCCTGCAGGGTCTGACCGAAGTGACCTCCGACTGCCGTTTCGTTGAAGACAACTACGACAGCAAAGAAGAAGCCAAGCGTGCTATGGACGTTTACTGCTATCGCCTGGCCAAGTACATCGGCGCCTACGCTGCCGCCATGGACGGTCGTCTGGACGCCGTTGTTTTCACCGGTGGTATCGGTGAAAACTCCGCCCCGATCCGTGAAATCACCCTGAACAAGCTGGGTCTGCTGGGCTTTGACGTTGATCACGACGCCAACCTGAAGGCTCGTTTCGGCAAGGGTGGCGAGATCACCAAGGCTGGCTCTACCAAGGCCCTGGTTATCCCGACCAACGAAGAGTGGGTTATCGCCCACGACGCGCTGGAACTGGTCGGCGCTTAATTGACGCAGTAACTCGAGGCCGCCCACAGGGCGGCCTTTTCCTGATCCCAAAAAATGAACAAGGGGTATAAAGTGGCACGCACTATTATGCTTATCCCGGTCGGCACTGGTGTCGGCGTAACTTCCGTGAGTCTGGGCGTTGTTCGCGCCATGGAGCGTCACGGTGTCAATGTCAGCTTCTTCAAACCGGTTGCCCAGCCGCGTCCGGGTGAAACCGGTGCCGAGCGCTCAACCGCCGTTATCCGGGCTGCTGCCAACATCAATCCGCCCGAGCCCTTCACCCTCTCCTACGCCGAGAACATGATCAGCTCCAGCAACACCGATATCCTGCTGGAAGAGATCGTTGCCCGCTTCGAAGAGCACGTGAAATCCAGTGGTGCCGAAGTGCTGGTTGTCGAAGGTATGGTGCCGACCGACAAGCAGCCCTTTGCCAACAAGCTGAACTACGACGTCGCCAAGGCGCTGGATGCTGACATGGTATTCGTGACCCACCCGGGCCATGACTCCAGCCAGAAACTGAAAGAGCGCATCGAGCTGGCCTGCTCCAACTTCGGTGGTGTCAACAACCCCCGCATCGTTGGTTGCGTGATCAACAAGGTTGGCGCGCCGGTTGACGAGCATGGCGTAACCCGCCCTGACCTGACCGAGATGTTCGAAGCCCATCACCACGCTTCTGACGCGGCTCACAACCTGGAAGTGCTGCAAGTGTTCGGCAAGAGCCCGCTGCGCATCCTGGGTTGCATCCCCTGGAACACCCAGCTGATCGCCCCGCGCGCCAAGGATCTTGCCAAGCATCTGGCCGCCAAGATCCTGCACAAGGGTGAGCTGGACAGCCGCCGCCTGCAGACCGTGACCTTCTGCGCCCGCTCCATCCACAACATGGTTGAGCACTTCCGTCCGGGCAGCCTGCTGGTCACCTCCGGCGACCGCTCTGACGTTATCGTCTCTGCCTGCCTCTCCGCCATGAACGGCGTCAAGCTGGGCGCCCTGCTGCTGACCGGTAACTATCATCCGGAGCCGCAGGTCATGGCGCTGTGCCAACAGGCCATGGCCACCGGCCTGCCGATCATGATGACCGGTACCAACACCTGGCAGACCGCCGTCAGCCTGCAGAACTTCAACGTCGATATTCCGGAAGATGACCGCGAGCGTATCGAGCTGGTACAGGACTACGTCGCTGGCCACATCGACAAGCACTGGATCGAGTCACTGACCGTCAGCTCTACCCGTTCCCGTCGTCTGAGCCCGCCGGCATTCCGTTATCAGCTGACCGAGCTGGCCCGTCAGGCCAACAAGCGTGTCGTGCTGCCGGAAGGCGACGAGCCGCGCACCATCAAGGCTGCCGCCATCTGTGCCGAGCGTGGCATTGCCCGTCCGGTGCTGCTGGGTAACCCGGAAGAGATCCGTCGCGTTGCCGAACAGCAGGGTGTGGTACTGACCGATCGCGTCGAGATCATCGATCCGGCCGTTGTGCGCGAGCGCTATGTGCCGCGTCTGGTCGAGCTGCGCAAGAACAAGGGCATGACCGAAGTGGTTGCTCGCGAGCAGCTGGAAGACAACGTGGTACTGGGTACCATGATGCTGGAGCGCAATGAAGTTGACGGCCTGGTATCCGGCGCAGTGCACACCACTGCCAACACCATCCGTCCGCCGATGCAGATCATCAAGACCGCTCCGGGCTCTTCCCTGATCTCCTCCATCTTCTTCATGCTGCTGCCTGACCAGGTGCTGGTCTACGGTGACTGCGCGATCAACCCGGATCCGACTGCCGAGCAGCTGGCCGAGATCGCCATACAGTCCGCCGACTCTGCTGCCGCGTTCGGCATCGAGCCGCGCGTCGCCATGATCTCCTACTCCACCGGTACCTCTGGCGCCGGTGCCGATGTAGAGAAAGTGCGTGAAGCGACCGAGCTGGCCAAGGCCAAGCGCCCCGACCTCATCATCGACGGCCCCCTGCAGTACGACGCGGCCATCATGGAGAACGTGGCCAAGTCCAAGGCACCGAACTCACCGGTTGCAGGTAAAGCCACCGTGTTCGTCTTCCCTGACCTGAACACAGGTAACACCACTTACAAAGCGGTGCAGCGTTCCGCTGACCTGGTCTCCATCGGCCCCATGCTGCAAGGCATGCGCAAGCCGGTCAACGACCTCTCCCGTGGCGCCCTGGTTGACGACATCGTCTACACCATCGCCCTGACCGGTATCCAGGCTGCCCAGGCTGACGAACAAGCCTAATCAGCTTTAGTCTGAAAAAACCGATCACAAAGGCTGCTCACCCCAGGTGAGCAGCCTTTTTTATTAGTTCTCTTTTGAATACCAGTGAAACATCCTATCAGCGCAGTGTTATGCAGAATAATGCCATGTGATGTGCCAGAAATGTCTCGAGCGTAGCTCTGCGGGAAAGCGTGCCCGCCACCTTAAAGATGCATCTAAAATAGATTCAAGATCATACGCTTGGATATATGAGGGCATTCATAGCGAAGCGCTTATAGCAAATCCGCCACCATCGGCATGAAAATTTGACCTGTTAGAAATAGCAGTGAAAAAGACCCGTTCGATACGCTATTCATCAATGTGCCGCTCGGCAATATCCACATCATGGAGGAATGGAAATGCTGATGAAGAAGCTCTCTGCAATCATGTTGCTGGCCTGCTTGCCACTGTTCAGCCAACCTGTGCTGGCCGCAGATAAGGCAGCACCCAAGCAAACAACCACAGCCGAGGTCGCCAAGGAGACCGGCAAGCTGAATATTAATACCGCCACCCTTGCCGAACTCACCAGCCTGAAAGGGATTGGCGACAAGAAGGCACAAGCCATCGTCGACTATCGGGAAAAACAGGGAAAGTTCACCTCGGTCGATCAGCTGGCGGATGTCAATGGCATTGGTCCGGCCACGCTGGAAGCCAACCGTGACATGATCATCGTCAAATAACGTCCGAGCTCTGCATATACGAATGGGGTAGCCTGTGGCTGCCCCATTTTTCTTGGAGTATCATGGCCGCACTTTAATCCCGCTGGATAGTTTTCCATGAAAAAGACTCCTCTGACAGTTCGCAAGGCCGTGCTACCGGTAGCCGGTCTGGGTACCCGTATGCTGCCAGCCACCAAGGCCATCCCGAAAGAGATGCTGCCGGTGGTCGACAAACCGCTGATCCAGTACGTAGTGCGCGAAGCCATCGCCGCCGGTATCAAAGAGATCGTGCTGGTCACCCACTCGAGCAAGAACTCCATCGAAAACCACTTCGACAAGAGTTTCGAACTGGAAGCGACCCTCGAGAAGCGAGTCAAGCGTCAGCTGCTGGAAGAGGTGCAACAGATCTGCCCGAAAGACGTCACCATCATGCACGTCCGCCAGGGCGAGGCCAAAGGTCTGGGCCACGCGGTGCTCTGCGCACGCCCGCTGATCGGTGACAACCCGTTTGCCGTGCTGCTGCCGGATGTACTGATTGATGAAGTAGCCAGCGACCCGAAAAAAGACAACCTGGCCGAGATGGTGCACATGTTCGAAGAGAACCAGATCAGCCAGATCATGGTGGAAGCGGTTCCGGAGAGCGAAGTGGACAAGTACGGCATCGCCGACATCAAGGGCGAGGCCCTGAGCGAGGGGATGTCCCTGCCGATGCAGGCCATTGTCGAGAAGCCACCCCGTGACGAAGCCCCCTCCAATCTGGCGGTGGTGGGTCGTTACGTCCTCTCCTCCAATATCTGGCCGCTGCTGGAGAAAACCCCGGCCGGTGCCGGTGACGAGATCCAGCTGACTGACGCCATCGCCATGCTGATGGAGCAGGAGCAAGTCAACGCCTACTTCATGAAGGGCAAGAGCCACGATTGCGGCAGCAAGCTCGGTTACATGAAAGCCAATGTGGAATATGGTGTGCGCCATCACGAGCTAAATGGTGAATTCATCGGCTGGCTGAAGCAGTTCGTCAAGCAGTTGTAATCGCTGATAAATCTGTTTTTTATAGACGTATTTAAGGGGCATCAAATGATGCTCCTTTTTCATTTTTGCAACAAAAAATCAATCAAGAGTAAATAAACTCTCAGCAAATCATAATGTTGTAATTTATTCACACATGCTCTATAAGGATTGAGGCGTGTTTCTCGCCCTTGCATAAAAAACTCAAAAAAATATAAGACACAGGTGGAAGTTCCAATGAATAACCCGTCAAAAGGGACCTTTTTAGGTCACCCTAAAGGGCTTTTTTTGCTCTTTAGTACCGAACTGTGGGAGAGATTCTCCTATTACGGCATGCGTGCCGTGCTGGTGCTCTATTTGACCGACCTGACTGCCAACGGCGGTCTGGGCTGGAGTCAGGCAGATGCCCTCAAACTCTACGGTATCTATACCGGTCTGGTTTATATCACTCCGCTGATCGGCGGCTGGCTGGCTGACACCTTCCTGGGTCAACGTCGCGCCATCCTGATCGGTGCCGTGCTGATGGCCGCAGGTCAGTTCACTCTGGCACTGCCCCACGCCATGTTCCCGGATATGGTCAACACCATGTTCTACGCGGGCCTCGCGCTGCTGATCGTGGGTAACGGCCTGTTCAAACCGAACATCTCCACCATGGTGGGTGACCTCTATGAAGAGGGCGATCACCGCCGTGATGGTGCTTTCACCATCTTCTACATGGGTATCAACCTGGGTTCCCTGCTGGCAGGTGTGATCTGTGGTGCTGCCGCGACTGCCTACGGCTGGCAAGCAGCCTTCGTCGGCGCCGGTATCGGTATGCTGCTCTCTCTGGTGATCCAGGCCACCATGGCCCAACGTTTCCTGGGTGACATCGGTCGCGTCACTGCCGCCCAGCGCGCAGCCGCCCTGCGTACTACCGAACAGAAAGCACCGCTGACCAAGCAGGAAGTGGATCGCATCAAGGTTATCCTGGTACTGGGTCTGTTCACTATCATCTTCTGGGCCGGTTTCGAGCAGGCCGGTGGTCTGATGAACCTCTACACCCAGGAGTATACCGACCGCATGATCGGCAGCTTCGAAGTGCCGACCGCCTGGTTCCAGTCCCTGAACCCCTTCTTCATTATCACCCTGGCACCGGTCGTTGCGGCCATCTGGATCAAGCTCGGCAAGAAAGAGCCGAACTCTCCGGTGAAATTCGCCATGGGGCTGCTGTTCCTGGCTATCGGCTTCCTGTTCATGGTGGGTGCCGTGCTGCAGCAGGGTGGTGACAACACCGTCAAGACCTCCATGTTCTGGCTGGTAGGTGCTTACCTGTTCCACACCCTGGGCGAGCTCTGCCTCTCCCCGATTGGCCTCTCCATGGTGACCAAGCTGGCTCCGCTGCGTCTGGCTTCCCTGATGATGGGTGCCTGGTTTGGCTTCGTTGCCCTGGCCAACTACGCTGCGGGCTTTATCGGCTCCTTCGTGGGTGAAGCCGGTCCGATCGCCATCTTCGGTGGCATCGCCCTGGCGGCGGTACTGAGCGCCCTAATCCTGCTGACCATGGCCAACCGCCTGGTTTACTGGATGCACGGTGCCGAAGGCCCGGCCAAAGAGCCGCAAGCTCAAGAGAAGAAACTGCAATCCGCCACCGTCTAAACGGTCAGGATTGTAAACAACAAACAGGGCGCCATCGGCGCCCTGTTTGTTTTAGCCTGTTTATCAGGCGGCATCAGTGATGACGAACCTGCACATCCAGCGAGCCGCCGCTGTCGCTGCGAAACTGCAGGGCAAACGGTTCATGCCAGCTGCGTTTGTGCAGGGCGTAGTGGCTACTGCGCATCAGGCCAAGGGGCAGGCCGCCGGAGCGCATCAGCCAGTGGGGAGAGGTGAGCCCGGCGTTGGCAAACACCAGCCCATCATGCTGATCAAACAGCAGCGCCGCCATGGCAAAAGAGTGGCGAAGCCCGGATGCCATCAACTGATGGTTGAGGTAGTCGAGCAACCGGTGCGGCTGGCTCAGCAACCGGCTCTCGTTCTGCTGAAACTGGCGGTAGGGGACGTTCATCAAGGATCGCACCAGCGCACCACAAAATGCCGCATCCGTCCCCATGATCGGCAGCTCCATCACCAGCACCAGCAGCTTGTCTTCCACCTTGAAGGTATCTGGAATAAACAGCTGCCCCAGCCCCTTGAACGTGACCTGCCAGGGGCCCCACTCCTGCAAGCCCGGCGGCTTGAGCCCCGCCAGCAGGCGACTGGCCGCCTTGTCGTGGGCACTGAAATAGTCGATGTGATCCATCAGCTCAAGCTGCTGCGCCCGATTGGCGCTGCCGTTGAGACACTGTTCGATACTGCGCTCGACCAGCGCATAATCCTCGAGGGGTTTGAGCAGATAATCCCGCGCACCGGCACGCAAGGCGCTGGCGACCGCCTCCATGGTGCTCTGGGCCGAAATGACGATAACCGGAATATGGGGATAGCGCGCAGAGAGGCAGGCGATCACCTCGTGGCCATCCATATTGGGCATATTGAGATCACAGAGCACCACATCGGGATGGTAGAGAGCAGCGGCCGACAGCCCCTCGATCCCGTCTTCGGCCTGAAACACCGTTGCCCCGTCCCGTGCGAGGTAACTTACTAACGAGTGGCGAAAAACGGCCTCGTCCTCCACCACCAGGATCCGTAGCCCGGCTTTTGACATCTTGATAAAGCTCTTATTAGTCAATTGGTTATTTAGGTATTAAGACTAGCTCAAAAGTGCGGTCAGCGCGGAAACCCTGCGTCAAAAGTAGACCTCGATCATACGATGGCATCAAGAGAACCCTATCCGCCCGCGCAGCTCTATTCACTCGGGTGGCCCCACGACTACGACCGCCATCCGAATTGTGCAAGTGGGCGCCATAAGGGATAATGCCCCCCACTCCAGCTCGTGAAGAAGACCATGACCCCAGCCGAATACAGCGCCCTTGCCCACCCCAGATTGTCCCATCCGGCTCGCAGTCTCTATACCCTGCAGCTGCGCCGACTGGTGCTGGAAAATCAGGCGGCCCGGCTCAACTATCCCGAGCTGGGTCGGGCGCTGGCAGTGGTCGATCCGGGAGATCCCTGCGGCTTCTCGTTTCAGGTCAATGCCCGCCAGCTCACCGAGCTGTTCGATGAATTGATGGAGGCGGGCCTGCTGCAAGTCGAGGCTCAGCCCGAGAGTGAGCACTACCATCAGTGCCCGTTCCAGTTGCCGCTGCTGACCCAGAAATTGCGCAGCCCGCTGCCGGAACGCCCCTTCCAGATGCATCTGCAATGGCGACCTGACGAAGAGCTGCCCGCTCTCGCCCGTCTGTGCGGAGTGATCGATGCCAGCTACAGCGAAGAGGATCTGGGGGAGTTTATCGCCTACTGGCTGGGGCGCCCCGAGGTGTTCGACTCCCAACATCAATGGATGCTCAAGTTCATTCGCGCCCTCAAGACCCGCCGCTATACCCGTCGCAAACCGATGGAGGTTCAGGGCTACCAGCAGGTGACGCCGGCCCCGGCAGAGTCGGGCCCCAGCAAACGGGCCCAACAGATGATTGAAGAGGCCAAGCGACTGGCCCAACAGCAGGCGCAAGAACCCGCAGCGCAGCAGGAGCCGGATAATGATTGATAGCGGCCCCCGCCTGCAGGCAGAATCAACCCCTTGTCTACCCATCCCTGATCGAGCAGAAGGAGCATTCCATGACTGACCCGCAAGATCCCCTGCGCCAGGAGCTGGAAGAGATCGAAGCCAAGCGCCAGAAGATCGCCAAGGCCAAGCAGGATCACCGTATTCACGACCCGGAATTGAGCCGTCATGTAGGTGGCCTGCTGGAGCGCATTCGTCGCCTGCAACAAGAGACCGGTGGCGGCCAGTATGACTACGAGACCCTGCGCAAGGAATATGACGCCAAGGCCAACGCCGAGGTGCGCGAGCTGCAGAAGGCGGCCCGTCAGGAGCGTATCCAGAAGCTGATCGCCCAGGCCGACCTCAACCCTGACTGGGTATTTGACAAGATGGATGCCGGTGACCCGGCGCTGCAATACCCCATTGAAACAGCCCGTTACTTTATCAGCGGCTTCGAGCACTGGGAGAAGAGCGGTGGCGGTTGCATGCTGATCTACGGCGACTACGGCACCGGCAAGTCGACCCTGGCGGGAGCGGTAGCGCATGAGCTGATCGCCCGTCACCAGAAATCGGTGATCTTCCAGCAGTGGGCCTCCATCGTCGATCGCCTCTTCTTCAACGTGATCCCCGATCAGGACGAGCGCAACCAGTACCGCCGCGCGCTGGAAGAGGTGGATCTGCTGATCATCGACGAGGTATCGGCCAACCGCGCCAAGATGGCGGAGAGTCAGTCAAGCTTCCTCGGCCACCTGCTGCGCCGCCGTCGCAACCTGTCAAAGAGCGTCATCATCATCACCAACCACACGCCCCAGAGCCTGCATCAGGCAATCGGTGATTTCAGCTATGAGGCGATCAAGGCGTTCAATCCGGTGGATATCCACCTGAGCGGCCCCAGCCGTCGCCCCAGCATCGGCAACTACAACGGCTGATCCCTCTCAAAGAGTGCGAGTCGCTGACGACTCGCACCTTCTCCTCCTTGCTGACTCACAAATAGAAACAACTCTCATTTACAGCAGGCGAACAAGCCACTAGGCTAGCCCCTTTTGCCAAGGGAACTCAGCTATGCCAACCACACTGATTTTCGGAGCCAGCCGCGGGCTGGGCCGCGCCTTTACTCATCATGCCCTGAGCCAGGGTCACCGGGTCGTTGCGCTGGTACGCAACCCCGAGATGGCCACGGAACTGGGGGAGCTGGGAGTCGAGGTGATCGAAGGGGATGCGCTGGATCTGGCTGCGGTGCAGCAGGCATGTGTTCTGGCGGGGCAAGATGCACAAGTCGTCTCTACCCTCGGCAGCTTCCGTCAAGCCGCGCCGGTGGACTATCAGGGCAACCGCCATGTAATCGATGCCATGGAGCAGGTAGGCCTGAAACGGCTGCTGCTGGTCACCTCTCTCGGCTGTGGCGACAGCTGGCAATATTTGCCGCAGCGGGCCCGCGCCGCCTTCGGTCACGAGGTGCGTCTCAAGAGTCTGGCGGAGAGCTGGCTGCAGACCAGCGCCCTCGCATGGACCATTCTTCGCCCGGCGGGCCTGCAGGATGGCGACGCCACCGGCCGCGCCGAGCTGAGTCAGGGCAAGGAGGTACACGGACTGGTACGCCGCGCCGATGTGGCCACCCAAGGGCTGCGTTTGCTGGCGGATGAGACTGCGGTGGGGCAGATCTACGCCATCGGGGATCCCACGCTCCAGCGCGGCTAAAAACAGCAGTAAAACCGCTTAACCCCACCACATAACAAAACGGTCAGCCCAAGGGCTGACCGTTTTCGCTTTACCGCACACGCCATCTCACGGGCGCTTGCCCTATCCCGCTTAACCGGCGGTCGTCTCACTCTGTACGACCGACTGACTGGCCACCGGCAGTGACTGCTGCCGCCAACGCAGCAGCAGGCAGGCCAGCGCGCCGTAGAGCAGCGCCAGTCCCCATAACTGCCACCAGTAACGGGAAACCTGCGAAAAGTCGGCCCCCATCTGGTTGAGGCGCAGAAAACCCTCGATGGCCGGGATAGTGGGCACCCACTGAGCCAGCCAGTTGAGGGGCGCCGGGATCAGCTCGAGCGGCCAGATAAAGCCCGCCAGAAAGACCAGCGGCAGGGAGGAGATCAACACCACCTGAGTCGGCAGATCCCGCCGGGTAAAGATCGCCCCCAGCACAATCCCGAACCAGCAGGTCGCCAGCAGGAACGGCAGGGCGAACAGCCATAGCTCCAGCGGATCGGCATGACGGGCGATGTTGTAGTGATCGAAGCAGAAGCCGAGGAAGTAGCTCACCGGTAACAGGAACAACCCCGCCAGCACCAGGGTTCTGGCCAGCAGCAGCGGCAACACCGGCGCGCTTTGCCAGTAACCATGCTCGCCGCGGCAACTGCGCTGGTTCTGGGTCGCCCCCAGGATCCCCGCCCCCATCAGCAACACCTGATGGAGGATCAGCACGAACACCGCCGGCACCACGTAATTCACATAGCCCATGGTGGGGTTGAACACCGGTACCACGTTGAGGGCCACCGCGTTCCAGCCCATGGCTGCTTGCGGCAGTGCCTCGCCATGGCTCAGCAGCCGCGCCACCTTCACCTGCGCAGCGAGGGTACCACCGGCCTGCGCCAGCCCTTCGGCAATGGTGCCGTAGACTAGGAAGTAGGAGGCATCGCCGGCATAGCTCAGGGTGACGCTCTTGCCCAGCATCAGATCCCGATAGAAGTGGTTGGGGATATGCAGGATCCCACTCGCCTTCCCGGCCATCATCAGCTGGCGCGCCTCGGCCAGCGAATTGGCCCGCGCTACCAGCTTCACCTGCGGCGTGGCATCGGCCATAAATTCCAGCTGGCGCGATAGCTGACTGCCATCTTCATTGACCACCACCACCGCCTCTTCCCGCGGTAGTTGATGCAGATAGGGTTGGGGGTAGAGGAAGGAGTAGAAGAACACCCCGCCAAACAGGGTGAGCATGATGGCGCGATCCGCCAGCAGGGTGCGCAGCTCGAGGCGCAACAGATCGACAAATCCCAGCATCACTCGGGCTCCTTCTCGGCGACGGCCACTACGGCAGAAGCTGATTGACGGGCAAGCTCAGCCTGTGGCTTGTAACGGCGCACCGCCAGCAGGGGGGGCAACAGCTCGGCACATTCCAGCATCACTCAGGCTCCTTTTCGGCGACTGCCACTGCGGCTGATTGACGGGCCAGCTCGGCCTGCTGCTTGTAACGACGTACCACCAGCAGCAGGGGGAGCAGGAACAGCAGCAGCGCCCCCAGTTGCGGCAGCGCCGATGCGAGGGGCAGACCGTAGTTGCTCTGACCAATCTGTAGCTCCACATAGTGAGAGACCGGCAACAGGCTGCGCCAGAAGCGGGCGAAATCCCCCATGGCACTCACCGGAAAGGTGACTCCCATAAAGGCAAAACCGGGCGCAGTGTAAGCCCCTGCCAACGACAGGGCGCGCGCCGGATCCCGGATAATGCCGTAAAAGAAGGCCCCCATGGTGACGCAGGCAGCCGAGGCCAGCCCCAGACCCACCACCAGCACCAGCCAGCTGCCGTGCATGGGGTAGGAGAACCCCTTGAACAGCAGCAGTGTCCAGACAATCCCCCAGCCCCAGCCAATCAGTACGTGGGGCAGCAGGGTGCGCCAGAGGCCAAACCAGACCCCGCGAGTGGTCCAGTCCAGCCCCAGCCGATCGGTACGGGCCAGCGCATTGAGGCCAAACAGCACCACCAGGATCTGCCACACCGCGGGCAGAATAGCGCTCAGCAGAAATTGGGCGTAGCTGGAGTTGAGGTTATAGAGCGCAGTCACCTGGCTGCTGATGGGTACCGACTGCCCGAGTGCGCCGGGCAGTGCCTTGCCGCCAGCCATCGCCTCCAGCACGCCCACCTGACCGTTGAGGGTGCCTACCACCTGCGCCAGCGCCGAGTTGACCAGCTTGGCGATCAGGATGAACTGGCCGTTGTTGAACACCGTCACCTGCGGCTGGGTACCCTGACGGGCATCCCGCTCCAGATGGTTGGGGATCACCACCAGCGCATAGATGTCGCCACCGCGCAGGGCGTGCGCCCCGGCATCGATGGAGTCAAACTGTTGCGCGACCTTGAGCCCGGCCGAGCCATCCAGCGAGAAGGCGAGCTGGCGCGAGAGCACGCTGTGGTCGAGATCCACCAGCCCCACCTTAAGATCGCGGGCCAGCCCTGCCGAGAAGATCCAGCAGAGGATCCCCATCAGCAGCAGCGGCACCCAGCTCATCAGGGCACGACTGAATGGATCCTGCCACAGCAGCCGAAATTCACGTCCCATCAGAGTTCAACCAGCACACTCATGCCAACCCGCAGCCCCTCAACCGGTTGCAGCGGGCGAGCCTCCACCTGGAAGCTCTTCATGTCGAAGCCCTGACGGGTATCGGTGGCACGCCAGGTGGCGAAATCCCCCATCACGGCCACATGGGTCACCTTGAAGCGCACCATCTGATCGCCAAGGCCGGGGATGCGGGCATCGAACTCGGTACCGACCGGGAAGCGGGGCAGCAGATCTTCGCGCACGTGGAACTGGGCCCAGGCATCGCTCATGTCGAGCAGGGTCACCACCGGGAAGCCTTGTGGCGCCAGCTCGCCGCTGCGCAGCAGCACCTGGCTTACCTCGCCGGAGTGGGGGCTGACGATACGTGTATCGGCCAGATAGGCCTCAACCTCGGCCACCGAACCGGCCGCCATCTTGGCCTTCTCGCGGGCAGCGATCTTGGTCTCTTCCCGCGCCCCTTCCAGCGCCATCTGGTACTGCTGCCACGCCATCCCTTCGCTGTAGCGAGCGGCTTGCCAGGCAGTCCAGGCCTCGTCGCGCTTTTGCAGCGGCATCACGCCATCGCGGTGCAGGCTGGCAACCCGCTCATAGGTCTTGCCGCGCAGGGCTGCGGCGGCCTTGGCTTTTTGCCACTGATCCTTGGCAGCGGCGATCTGCTGGGCTCTTGCTCCTTTCTCAGCCTCTTGCGCCAGCGCGCCCGCAGCTGCTTCACCGGCCTTGGCCTGGCTCAGCTTGGCTTCAATCTCGGGGCTCGCCAGAGTAAAGACCAGCTGGTCTTTGGTCAGCTGATCACCCTTTTTCACCAGCACTTCGTCGATACGGCCCGGCACCTTGGAGGAGACCGAATACTGCTGCGCCTCAATTTGCCCTTGCAGATGCACCGGCTCCGGCTGATAGGCGAGCCAGAAGCGCCAGCCCAGCCAGACCACCAGGATCACCAGCACCAGCGGCAACAACAGCGGTTTACCCTGGCTCATCTTCTTTTTGATGGGGGGATGGCTCATCACTTCACCTCGACAAACGGGCGACCCTTGGCGGTCGAAACAGAGATAGAAAAAGGCACGGACTGAAGTGCGATCATGAGTTCACCTCGATCACCTGACCGTGCTGATATTGATTGAAACTGTTCATCTGGCCGGAGAGTGCCAGCAGACGGGCCAGCGACACCACATATTGATAAGCCGCCGCCGCGCGCTGGGTCTTGACCCCTGCCAGCTGGTTCTGGGCATCCACCACATCGAGTGACGTGGAGAGCCCCTGCCCGAAGGCCTTGTCCCGCAGCAGCACGTTCTCCTCGGCCAGCGCTTGGGTGGAAGAGAGGGATTGATACTCCTCCAGCCCCTGTGCTGCTTCGCGCCAGGTCTTCTCGACCAACAGTTTCAGATCCTCGCGGGTCTTGGCCTGCAGCAGATTAACCTGAAGTTCGGCGCTCTTGGCGGCCTGCACCGTCTCGGAGCGGCCATCGCGGCTCACCAGCGGCATGCTGACGCCCACCCCCACCAGCCAGTCCGGCGCGGTCTTGGAAGCTATCGAATCATCTTCATAGAGGTTGTAGTTACCGAACAGGAACACCTCGGGGGCATATTTGCCCTGCTCGACCCGGATCATCCCCTTGGCCTGCTCTTTCTTGGCACTGAGCAATTTGAGGCCGGGGTGAACTTCCAGGGTCTGTTGCACCAGCCCATCGAGACGCGGCAGCTCACTGTTGACGAACAGGCCGCTGCCCGGCTGGGCATCTGGCAACTTCAGCATGCGGCCAAGGGCCAGTTCGGCGATCTCGAGACTGCGGCGCGCCTTCTGGGTATCGATACGGGCGCGGTCATAGGCCGACTGGGCGGAGAGGCGCTCCACCTTGGCAATCTGCCCCTGCGCTTCGAGCTTCCTGGCGTGATCCAGATGACGGGCCAGCCCGTCCTCAATATCCTGCTTGGTCTGCACTACCTGACCTGCCAGCACCACACCGAAATAGGCCTGGGAGAGGCTCTCGAAAGTGGACTGCTCCTTGAGCACCAGCAGCTGTTGCGCCTCGCTCACCTGCGCCTGGCGGATATCCTGCGCCGCATCGATGCGACCACCGGCAAACAGCGGCCAGAGCATCTTGACCGAGCTGGTCACCACATTCTGTTTGGTCAGGGGGGTGACAAATGCGTTGGCCCCGACCCCGAACAGGCTGCCGAGCGCCAGGATCAGATCTTTCTGCTTGGCCAGCGGATTGAGATCGAGGGCATCAAGTTCAATCGGCTGATCAAGATGGGTATAGCTGGCCCCCAGATCCACCTTGGGCAGATACATGTCCTTGGCCGCCTCGCGCAGCTGCTTGGCCCGATCGACCCCGGCCTGCTCGGCAGCCAGCCCTTCATCCTGCTGGATGACCCGGGTCCAGGCTTCGCCAAAACTGATGGTTTGCGCCTGCGCCGACCCCAGCACGGCCCCCATCAGACACGGCCAGAGTGATTTAATGAACCTTGACGTCATAGATCCCCAATCCGCTTTTGTTGCATAAATGTTTGGAGCATTTGCTCGACTTAAGCCCGCTATCATAACGCAAAGCGGGCCTGCAAGTGGACTGACAATTATGCAGGCGTCCGACCCGAATGGTACAGTGCTCACTCTCCGTCAATCTGGCCGTTTTTCAATAACTCCAGAATTTGCAAGCCTTGGCGCGACGTTTTTTTCAGAAAAAAATGGCTGACGCTCAAATACTAACCTTTTCTCCTGCCTAAAAAATGCGTAATATACGCCGCCCTAAGCCGATGGTAACCGTGGAATGCAGATAGGTCCCCACACGCTTGAAACTCCCTTGATTGTGGCTCCCATGGCCGGTGTAACTGACCGACCATTCCGTGAACTTTGTTTGCGATTGGGGGCCGGCATGGCCGTTTCCGAGATGCTGCTGGCCAACCCGGATGTCTGGGATACCCAGAAAACCCGGATGAGGATGGATCACTCTGCAGAAGGCGGATTGCGATCGGTCCAGATTGCCGGAGCCGACCCCGAGATGATGGCGTTTGCTGCCCGCTACAACGTGGAGCAGGGCGCACAGATCGTCGACATCAACATGGGATGTCCGGCAAAAAAAGTGAATAAGAAGTTGGCAGGTTCTGCCCTGCTGCGTGCCCCCGATCAGGTCAAAGCAATTTGCCGGGCCGTGGTGGATGCAGTGGAGGTGCCTGTCACCTTGAAGATCCGCACAGGATGGGATCCGGATAACCGCAATGGCGTGGAGATCGCCCGAATCGCCGAAGATTGCGGTATCGCGGCCCTTGCCGTGCATGGTCGTACCCGTGCCTGCCTCTACAAGGGCGAAGCGGAGTACGACACGATCAGGGCGATTAAGCAGGCCGTATCGATTCCTGTTGTCGCCAATGGTGACATCAACAGCCCGGAGAAAGCCCGGTATGTCCTCGACTATACCGGCGTTGACGCCGTGATGATCGGCCGAGCTGCGCAAGGACGACCCTGGATTTTCCGGGAAATCCGTCATTTTCTTGAGACGGGCACCAAGCTGCCGCCTCCCGAGAGGGAAGAGGTTCGCACCCTGATGAACGAGCATGTAACCAACCTGCACCGGTTTTATGGTGCATATCTGGGAGCGCGCATAGCCCGTAAACACGTGGGCTGGTATCTGGATGAAGAAGAGACGGGCCGAGAATTCCGTAAGCACTTCAATGCCCTGGATTGCGCAGACGCGCAACTTGAGGCACTCGAAGCGTATTTCGATGGATTAGGTTAACAAGATAACTAAAGAGCCGACCGAATATGTTCGAACAAACCCTGACTTCTGATGCATTGGTAACAACTACTCACAATCACGCTGCCGAGCCGACCCAGCGCCCCCTGCGTGACTCTGTGCAACAGGCCCTGCGTAACTACCTGGCCCAGTTGAACGGTCAGGAAGTGATTGATCTGTACGATATGGTTCTCTCCGAAGTCGAAGCGCCGATGCTGGACGTGATCATGCAGTACACCCGTGGTAACCAGACTCGCGCTGCCGTGATGATGGGTATCAACCGTGGCACCCTGCGCAAGAAGCTCAAGCGTTACGGCATGAACTAAGCCATAACAGCTAAGCTATTGAAAATAAAGGCACCATCATTTTATTGATAGTGCCTTTTTCGTTTTGAACCCACATTTGAACCCACACCTACAAGACTAGTTATCATTGTCGACGACTCAACTCGGACTAGCCTGATGAACAGCGTTGACCACATAACTGTACCTATCCTCCCCATGTTGCCTAATGCAAGAGAGGGCCAATGGCCCTCTCTTGCTATCTATGTTGTTGGTCAGTGCAAACAGCACTGCTTGTACTTCTAGCCGCAGCCAAAGGGACACGGCTCGTTGCGGCCAATCTTGATGGGTACCACCACTGGTGTTCGCTACGTTGTGCCAGAAAGTGGGCATGAAGGATACGAGCAGCAAATCGGGCCTTGGTGGCTTGCTCTTGCAGGTGTTCATTGCTGAGCGCCTCCAGCGACGTAGACATGGTTTCTTAACCATGTGTTCTTTATGGTCTCTGTCATCCGGGGGATGTCGCTCCAATGGATAGGCATCTATATCGGTCTCAGGCACAATGTTCGATTAGATAGACCTGATAATGGGTAGTTCAGCTGATGGCACGAATATTAACCAAAGCGCAATTGAGTAAACTGGAAAGCAAAAGCCAAGCCGAGCTGTTGGCTATCGTGCTTGACCTGGCAACGCATCTTCCCCTCGCAAAAAAGCACCTGATTAACCAGTACCTTACTGCTGAGGATGCCTTATTGGCATTGGCAAAAAAAGAGTATAGCAAGCTCACTCGTCGCCCCCCTTCCTGGGATTATAAGGAGGTGGATGCCTTCTTCGATACCTTGCAAAATCAGTTTATTCCGTTGCTGGCCAAGGGGATCGTCGCCTCTCCAAGGGAGGGAGAACTCTTCGCCCTCGAGTTGCTGGCGAATGCCAGAGCCTTGTATGAAAAGATGGATACATCCAGTGGCAGCTGGGAGGACTACCATCTTGCGCTGGTCGAACAGTGGTTGATGGCGATCGCTGCTCAACGAGAGTCTGTCCCCCCAGAGGTGCTGGCTCGTCGATTACGTGACGGATTGTCAGACATTGATCCATCGATCAGCATTACTTGCCTGTTTGATTACCGTGATGTGCTCGGCTCCCCAGTGATGCGAGCCTTGCGCGATAACTATGCGGCGGCAGGTCTATTGCCAGAGGCGTTGGGGTTGAGCTTTGAGTTGCGTGATATTGCATTCTTTGACTCGGTGCAACAGGCTGGTCTCTTTAGCCACCCCCGTCAGCAGATTGACTATGCCAGACTGCTGACCGACGAATTACGCGCCGATCAAGCCATCGCGGTATTAGAGGCAATGGACTCGGCTCTGTTGCAGCGCCACCGCCAATTGAACCTGTGGCATCAAGTGTTGATCCGGGCCTATCTGGAAGAGGGACGCCGAGCTGACGCTCATGCTCAGGCATTACGCGCGTTTGCTAGCACACGGGCAAACTCGTTTTTTGCGAGTTATTGCCAAAGTGGAGATGAGCCTAGAGAAGTAGCATTAGGCCAGTTTGTTGCCATTGCCGAATCATGGGGGCTACGCGAGGTCTTGTTGCTGTTGGAGGAGGTTGATGCATGGCCACAACTGGCACAACGGCTTGAGCAATGTACAGATGCAGACTTGCAGGAGGATCTCTCACTCCTTGCTGGTTCAACCGTACGAACCTGGTCGAGCCGCCTCTATCAGCAGGGATTTATCGTGGTGGCAGTGCGGCTACGTCGTCAATTGGTGGCCAATGTCGTTAATCAGGGCAAGAGCACCTACTACACGGGGGCAGCCTCGGATCTGAAAAAGAGCCTGGATTATCAGGCGGCCTTAAAGGTAGAACAAGAGGATGGAGAGAGACCTCTCTGTTCGCCACAGGAGTATCTGAATCAGCTTTATCAGCAGCACAAACGCAAGAGCAGCTTTTGGGAGGCGGTTCGTCAAAAGCTACCGGCCATTACCATGTCGGCGAGCGGTGTGCAGTATCAGGCCGAGAATAAATAAGGCGCTAACACCTTTCACTCGGTCAGTCAGCTTGTGCTGGTGTTCCATGCGCCCTTGGCTGTCCAGCGCCTCGATAGCACTCATCTGGATGTCTCATTGCAACGACATCCTTCAAGCTACCCAAAACAAGAGAGAGCCATTGGCTCTCTCTTGTTTTCGAAATAGGTGTTTTCAAAAAATGTGTTTTCGAAAAAAGTGTTATCGAAAGAAGATCTCATCAAAGTCCGGCTCTTCATCCCAGATGGCGTGCTGACGTGCGTCCCAGCGCTCGGCCAGATAGGGTTTGAGGGTTGCAAGGGTGGTGATGGTCGCCAGTTGTCCATGCAACTGCTTGATATCCCGCTGTAGATAGTGCTGATGCTCCTCGAACGCGAGATCGGTCTTCTTCTTCGAGCGCTGTTTAAACTTGTGCAAGATAACCCCTTGCACTCCCTCCGGGCCACTATAAAAGCAGATCTCGAGCTCACGTTTTTTCTGCCAGAGCGCCGGATTGATGGCCACCAGATTCTCTTCACTCAGCAGCTTGTCTGCCTCGGGCAGATGGGTGTGAGCCAGGTGCAACAGAGTAAACATATCCCGCGTTTCCCACGCATGGCTGAGCTCGCCCATCAGGCGGCTCTTCTCTTCACGCTTGACCGGGTCTTGCTCCCGATCCGGGTGCAGCGTCATAGCCAGCTTGCGATAGAGCTGCTTAAGGCTTGAGTTATCGAGCAGTTGCTCAACCCTGGCAACCTCATCCGGATCGGCCATGTCATGATGATCCTGCCAACGTGCGAAAGCCTCGTCATTGGCAAAGGGGTCATCGCCACAGTCCGGCGCGTCGTCGTCCCACTCATGCTCATCACCGCCCTGTTTTTGGGCCTGGGCTTGCATATAGTCGCGCAGCTTCTCGGGATTTCTGACCATCTCGCGCAGCAGCTCGATATCATCGGGGCTCTCGCCAAACGCCTCTTGCAGCATGTCAGTGATAAAATCGCAGCTCGCCTCGAGCTGATCATCATCGAGCTGGCTGACGCTGCCCGCTTGCACCGCCATATAGAGTGACTCCAGATCCAGCTCCCCCCGAAACGGGTTGGATTCAAGATACCCCATCAATTCATCAATCCAGCCATGGAGCATCTCGCGCTGCCACTGGGTAAAACTTTTGCGGGCGGTGAAACCGGCCAGCCGCTGGCAAAGCTGAAAAATCAGCCCACACTGCTCACGCTCCAGAGGCTCAATGTCGCTGACAAAGCGCTGATAGATATCCGCCCCCTCTTGCTCCTGTTTGGCCAGCTTGGCCTGCAGCTTTTCGATGGCCTGCCACTGGCGATGAAAATAGGCAAGGGCCGGACTCTCGTGGCGCGGCTCGGCTTTTTTTCGCTTGGCCGAGGTTTTACTCTTGGTCAGTGACATGAAAACTCCAAATGAAAACGGGATAGTTGGCTACCGTGGCCACGGCAGATTATCAGAGGGGAGGAGATGCGCCTATCCTCGCGGTCTGCTGCCGGAGAAAAGCGCACGAGGTGTACCGAGGTTGTGGCTCCCGAGTCACCCGGGCAGGCACGCAATCGCTAGAGCTGACTGCGCAGTATGTTCACCAGTACAGGTGCGAAGGGCTCCAGCTTGCCTTGTTTGGGCTGGCTCAGATCTTCGATCAGCATTGTCAGCAATTGTGCATCATCTTCCAGCGCCAGTGCCTGCTGATCATCGCCATAGTGGGTCCAAATCAGGCTATCCACCAGCTGTTTGCGCTTGGCAACCAGCACCTTGTTGCTTTGCTCCGTATCACCCAGATTGAGTACCCGGATCGCCTCTTTGGCTCTTTCCGTCAACCCCTCAACCCGACCACTCCATTTAAAGCGCAACTCGGTTTCGCACTCAGGCATCAGCGGGGTCAACGGCAGAGGCTGCGAGCCATGGGCGGCATCGCACTGTTTCGGTGTTTTGCAACTGGCTACCAGATTGCTGAAATCCATGGTGCGCTTAGGGGCGAGATCCCTAGCCTCAACATGCTCGTTCATGGTGTCTTCACTGGTGCCGCTGATGGCTTGGCAACAGTAGGCGCAGAGATGGAATTGCTCAGTAGTGCAAGCCTCCCGGATCTGCTGGCGAATTGCCTGACCCTCTTCATCGTTGGGTAGGTCGTGATATCGAGCATGAGGATTTTGACGTTTGAATGCCGCCAGACTTGCAGGTTCTTGTCCCTTATAAATCTTGCGCACGGCGCAGCTCCTCTTTGCGCAGCAGCAGGCTAGCCTTGGTCAGCTCCAGGTTGTTGGCTGGCAGCTCGGCTCTTAGCGCGGCCAGCAGGGCATTGGCCTTATCAAATTGCCGATCTTGAATTAAATCGAGTAAGTCATTCAGTCGGCTCGCCACCCGCTCATTGCGAATAGCGGTATCCATCACCTCCAGCAGCACCGAGTTGGCATCCTGACCATATTGGGATGGCACTTCAGTCAACTCGCCATTATCGAGCGAATAGACCAGTACATCCTTGCAATCGCTGATCACCAGGGGGGAGTGGGTGGTCAGCACAAACTGACAGTTGGGGAAGGTATCAGTGAGCCGCTGGATGATAGTACGTGCCCACTGGGGATGCAGGTGCATGTCCACCTCGTCGATCAGCACCACCCCATCGCCGTGCAGCGGATTTTCCAGCTCCGGATTCATCATTGCGAGGCGGCGGGCAATATCGCCCACCAGTGCCATCAGGGATTTCTCCCCTTGCGACAGTTGCAACACATTGAGGGTCTGACCCTCCTTGTCGATGGACATATGCAGACGCGGCTTACGGCGGACCTTCAGATTTTTAAATCCGGGCATAAAGTTGGCAATAGCTGTGCGCACCGCCGTCAACTGACGATCTCTGGCTGATGCCTGTGTCTGTTGCAACTTTTGCCAAAGATCAGGACCGAGTAAATCTTGAAGTTCATTAAGAACTTCAGTAGGGATTACCGACTCGTTTTCGCTATCTTCCCGCTCGCGAAACCACTCAAAGAAACGACGAAAATCGACTCCTTGACTCAGCGAATTGTCATAACCATCGAGTTGGCGAAATGAATGTTTCTCTTTGATCTTTAGCGGAATATCCAGCACCACCCGCTCGACTGGGTAGAAGGCGATCAGGGGTAAGCTGACATTTTCCTGCTCTGTCAATCGTGCTCGATACTCATCGGCTAGTTTGCTAGCGTCGGTCAATATGGATTGCTCGTTGCTCTTGCGACCGGCGCGAGTTTTGGTGAGAGACCAGATGTATTCCTTCAGCTGATCGTGTAGTTGAAGAGAGACCACCGCGGTATTGGCGCCATTGAGGATGACCTCTTCCGGGATGGGGCTGCCGCTGCCTTTGTCGCTGCGCAAACGGGCAACAAACCAGCTGAGTGAGGTCGCCAACGATTTGAGTACCGAGGTTTTGCCTGCACCATTGTTGCCAATCAGCACGGTCACATTCGAGTTTGCCCGCTCCGTGGGGGCAAACTCGATGGCAAGACGCTCAAAACGCCCCAGATTTTCGAGGGTGAGTTGTTTGATTTCCATGCTCTATTCCTAATTTTGCTGCCAACACGACCTTATCTCGCCTGCACTTGGCTTACAACCCGTCGAATGTTGCCGCTGACTGCACATCATACGAGCGGGTCAGGCCGTTGCGCGAGGCTTGCGGGGCCCACACTTACCTTTTTTGCCGCTGGCGGTGGCCCGCTCGGTCTGAATGCGGGCCAGCAGGGCGGCGGTTTCTCGTGCGTCCGATTACGCTTCGCTAATCGAACCTACGTCGCGGATGTTTTGGTTGCCCGTTTGCGCGGCTTGGCAGTGGCCCGCTCGGCTTGAATGCGAGCCAACAGGGCGGCGGCGCTATTGTCGCCACTGATCAGGTCCGGGTTGGCTGCGCGCCAGTCGGCGGTCAGCTCGCCACGAAATGCCTTGGCCAGAATGGCCTGGGTCAGGTTATCGACCCGCGCTTTGGCCGTCTTGGCCTGCTGCTCGATGGTATCGGCATAGGCAAAGAGTTGTTCTACGCGACGGACAATTTCGGTTCCTGATTACCCATGACCCTCAGCCAGCTTCAAGAGCCGATATGGCATCGGAGGGCTTGCCATGACTGCATGCCCCAATTCAACCAACATGCTCTTGAGGTCAAAACGATGATTAAACCGGAAGCAGTATTCCGCAAGATGCCTTGGTAAATGCTTCGCTCCGAGCTTATGACAACTGCCCCGCAGCGAGTTCTTCACATTCTGCGTATTCCGGCGAAGTTGAACAGCCATTCCGGCCAACGTGAACACCCTGATCCTTAACGCGCTCACGTCACCCCGTTTCTAACTCGAGTGTTCAGATTGGGTCAACTCACTTCTCCTCTTTCTCATCGATTCTCCCTTCAGTGACAGCCGGTGAGCGTTGTGCATCAGCCGGTCCAGGATCGCATCTGCCAGAGTGTTGTCCCCCAAGCTCGCGTACCACTCTTCCGTTGGCAGCTGACTGACCACGACCGTCGAGTATTTCCCGTACCGATCATCCATGATCTCCAGCAGGGCGTTGCGCTGCTCGGCATTCACCGCTTCCAGTCCACAGTCATCCAGGATCAGCAGCTCTATCCTTGCCAGTTGACCCAGCAGTCTGGCGTAACTGCCATCTACCTTGGCCTGGCTCAGCTCAAGTAGCAGACGCGGCAGCCGGTAGTAACGAGTGCTGTGCCCCTGCTGACAGGCTTGGTAGCCCAGCGCACAGGCTAGGTAGGTTTTTCCGCAGCCACAGGGGCCGGTAATGAGCAGGTTCTGGCCCCGGCGCAGCCACTCTCCTTGGGCCAGGTTTGCCACCTGTGACCGCTCCAGGTTGCGTGCAGACTGGTAGTCCACCTCTTGCACCGTGGCCTGGAGTTTGAGCCTCGCCTGCTTGACCAGCCGAGCTTGTTTACGCTGCTCCCGGCTCAGTTGTTCGTGTTCGACCAGCAGGCTTAGCCGCTCGATGAAGGGCAGCCCTTCGTAGGTACTTGCCTGTTCCAGTTGTTGTTGCACGGCATCCGCCATGCCAGTCAGTTTCAGGTGTCTCAAGCGGGTCAGCGTTTGTTGGGTCATGGGACGTATCCTCTCTAGTGGAAGCTCTGGGGGCCGCGGATGTTCTCGTGCTCTTGCGGCAGTTCTGGATAACTGAGCGGACTTGCGGGCAGTTGGTCGCGGCCACTGGTCAGCACCGGCTTGAGCAGCTTGAGCCGCACCAGTCCTTCCCGGTTGGCCAGCTGGCAACAGGCTTCGACTCGTGATGGCGGATACTCCCGGCTAAGACTCAGCAGTCCCAGGCAGAGTCGGTATGCCTGCTCGGCATGGGCTTTCTCTGCCAGCCGTTCGCTAACCCAGCACAAGGTGCCCGGTCCGATGTCGGCAGCCCACTGCTTAAGACGCCCTGGCGTCCAGCGTTGCTGCTTGCTGTGACGTTCCGGCATGTGCTCAGGGAGTGTGCTCATTCCCGGGATGGTTTTACGCGGATGGCTCGCGACCAGCTGTTGCTGGTGATAAACCTGAAGCAGGGTATCGCCCGCATGGAGCTCCAGTTGCTGACCCACATACTGGTGCGGCACCGAGTAATGGTGCTGCTCATAGCTGACGTGATAGTCGATGTTGACCTTGACCGTTTTGATGGCGACATAGCGATAGGGATGCACCGGTAGTGACCCCAGTGCCGGGCGGTCCAACTGCTCAAACGCCTCGCGTCGGTTACCGGGCAGTTGCTTGAACGGGCGCTCGTTGAGCTCATTTAACAAAGCCCGGATGCACTGGTTGAGCTCGGCAAGCGAGAAGAAGGTCTGATGGCGTAGACGGGCCAGGATCCAGCGCTCGACGATCTGCACACCCACCTCGGCCTTGGCTTTGTCCTTGGGCTTGTAAGGACGAGCTGGCATCACCGCCACCTGATAATGCTCGGCCAACTGCTGGTAGCTGGGGTTGAGCTCGGGATCGTATCGGCAAGCCTTGCTGACACCGCTCTTGAGGTTGTCGGGGATCAGTAGTGCCGGTGTACCACCGAAAAACTCAAAGGCACGGACATGGCTTTGCAGCCAGTCCGGCAGTGACTGGGACCAGGTGGCCTCGGCAAAGGTGTAGTTGGACGCACCGAGCACGGCGACAAAGATCTGGGCCTGACGGACCTCACCCGTAGTCGGCGAGACGATGGGCACCGTGGGCCCGCAGTAGTCGATAAAGAGCTTTTCCCCCGCCTTATGGATCTGGCGCATGGAGCGCTTTTGCAACTGACACCAGGACTTGTAACGGTCACAGAACTGGGAGTAGCTGTAACAGCTATTGGGATAGCGCTGGGTGTACTCCTCCCAGAGCAGCTGTTTGGAGACCCCCTTGCGCTTGACCACCTGATGGACAGAGGGCCAATCCGGTACAACATGGCGGGCCGAGATGGTGGTATCGGCCTGCGGATAGAACAGGGCCGCCAGTTGGCCATCATCAAGCTCGATAGGTAAAGGCCAGGTCAGGCCGAGCGTCTGGGCACTTTTGAGGAGTTTCTGGATGGAGCCAACGCTGACCTTGGTGCAGCAACTTATCTGGCGAACAGAGAGGTCAGCTTCCAGCCGCAGTCGCAGCACTTCACGAATTTTACGCATTGCAATCCTCTTGGCAGACATAGGCTCTTCCCTGGCAAAAGGGAGAGCGTATCAAAGGTTGTTAAATCAATGCGTTAAGGATGATTCTGGTGAATGTGAACAGTGATTCCGGGATGTTGAACACTGTTTCCGGAAAGGAGGTGCAAAGTGTTCAGGTTGAACCGGAATGAGCGTTCACGTTGGTCCGGAAATGGTGTTCACGTTGAACCAGAATCGGTGTTCATGATCGGCCGGAATATGCAAACCCGTTACCATGTTTAGAGCTGATAGCAAATCGGGTTGCGGTTGCACCTTCTTTAAGCTCTGCTGCCGCGACTTGTCGATCTTGAGAAATCATCCTAAAACCTCGTATTGGGGTACCACGTGGGGTACCACATCTAGCAAACGGTAGGCACATTACTGTATCCACTTACCTGGCCACCGGCAGGTCCTCCCAGCGGGTGGTGTAACAGGGGCTCAGGAGCTCTTGTCGCATCATCCACTCAGGCGACCCCGTACCTTGGCTGGCAAAGCCTACTCGCCCCAATCCCTTGGCTTTGATCTGGTCCATCACTGCCATCAGCGCGTCCGATTGAGCGGAGGACGGGGCAAACAGATCTGCCTGTTGTTGCCCCTTGGGGGTGAACTCACTCAGCATGACGCCCCCCTTCTGATAGCGGTAACCGTCGCGCCAAATCTGCGGTAGCAGCACGTTCACTTGCTGCAGCAGCAACCGGGTATCATCGCTAGGGCAGACCAGTCGGACGCCAGCCTGCTCACTGTAGTAAGGAGCTCGTTCGTCAAAGGGGCTGGTTCGCACGAACAGGTGCACCCGTTGGCAACACATCCCCTCGGCCCGCAACTTCTCGGCTGCGCGAGCCATAAAGCCTGACAACGCTTGGGCCATTTCTCCACGGTCAGTCACGCGCTCACCAAAGGAACGGCTCGAGAGGATCTGCTGCTTCGCCGCCGGTTCAACGGTCAGCTCTGCGCAAGGCAGGCCACGCAGCTCCTGTACGATTCGCTCGACCACCACGCCGTATTGGGCGCGTAACCCTTTGGCGTCGCTAGCCACCAGGTCAGCCACGGTGTTGATGCCTTGTGCCACCAACTTGGCCCCCAAGCGCCGTCCTATGCCCCACACCTCGTCCACCGGGGTGATAGCCATCAGCCGGGCACGGCGCAGCTCGTCACGCAAGTCCACGACGCCGCCCGTGGCAGGCCACTTCTTGGCTGCATAGTTGGCCAGCTTGGCGAGGGTCTTGGTGGGGCCGATCCCAACCCCTACCGTTAGGCCGGTCCACTGCCACACTCGCTGCCGGATCTGTTGTCCATAGGCTGTCAGGTCCCCGGCAAACGACTCCGACAGTGACAGGAATGCTTCATCAACGTAAAGGAAAGAAGAACAGCCATGGACATGACTTCAGCTCAGACATTCCGCTACTCAATCTCTGATGTCGGATGTCCATAGAAAGAACCTCTTTTCCAGGAAATTGGGGCTTGAAGTCCATACCTGCGCAATTGCACCCATTTGACCAGTCAATTGCATTGGTACTGACCACCGCGTGCATCCGACTTGGCCAGTGGGCAGCAGAGACGCAACAGGCAGAAACCGGCCAGAAGCAGTCAGTCAATCATGCGTTACAGTGATTTTTTGCAGCTCTTTATAGAGCCGTTAGCTGCTGCCACCAATAATCCATAGGCCTGCCAGTCGTCAGACAGTCTTATTCTCGATCAGACGATTGCCCCGTCGATGACCAGTAGCTCACCGGTGATGGAGCCAGAGTCCGGTCTTCGGATGCAGGACTCCTGGCTTTGCTCACTCAGCGCCGATCCCGGCCATCGGTTCAGTTTGGCCCCAGCCACCGCCCAGAGACCTGAACAGGTCAACCAGCGCAATCTGCCGTTCCGTGCTGATTTGAATTAGTGTGGTCTGGTTGCTAAAGGTGCTGCGCTGGGCGTCAAGATAACGCAGGTAGTCGTCCACGCCGCCCTCGTAACGCGCCTTAGCCAGGGCCATCGCAGCCTCGCTGGAACCGGCCAGAGCCTGGCGGGCAGCCTCCTCGCGGCGCAGGGTGTCGGTGGCGGCCAGGGCATCGGCCACTTCGCGGAAGGCGGTCTGGATGGTGCCTTCGTAGTCGGCCACCGCCGCGTCCTGGCGCACTTCGGCGAGGTCCAGGTTGGCGCGGTTGCGGCCACCGGCGAAGATCGGCAGCGACAGCGTCGGGGCAAAGCTCCAGGCCCGCGAGCCGCCATCGAACAATCCGGACAACTCGGCACTGGAGCTGCCCACCGAACCGGTCAGGCTGATCCGGGGAAAGAACGCGGCGCGAGCTGCACCGATATCGGCATTGCGCGCCTTGAGGCGGTGCTCGCTGGCGAGAATGTCCGGGCGCCGTTCGATCAGTTCCGAGCTGGTGCCGGGGGCGATGTCCTGCAGCACCATCAGGTCGTCGCGGGGCGTCGCGGGCAGCAGGCGAGCGGCATCTGGCGTGCCGAGCAACAGGACCAGGGCGTTGTCCGCCTGGCGTAACTGGCGTTCGGTGCTCTCGCGCTCGGCCCTAGCCTGTTCGGCAAGGCCGACCGCTTCCTGGTAATCCAGGGCGGTGGCGGCCCCCGCTGCACGGCGCTGGCTGACCAGCTCCAGCGAGGCCATGCGGCTGTCCAGGGTTTGTTCGACCAGGGCCATGCGGCGTAGCGCACCATCGCGGGTCAGGTAGGCCTGGATGACCTCGGCAACCAGGCTGATCTGCGTGGCACGGGTCGCCTCCTCGGTCGCCAGGTAGGTCTCCAGCGCGGCCTCGGAGAGGTTGCGCACGCGGCCGAACAGGTCGACTTCGTACTCCGCGAGGCCGAGGCCGACCTGATAGTTGCTGGTCACTTCCGAGCGCCCGGTCTGCGACAGATCGGCAGGCAGGCGCTGGCGGTTGCCGCTGGCATTGGCGTTGATCGAAGGCAGGCGATCAGCACGCTGGATGCGGTACTGGGCACGCGCAGCTTCGATATCCAGCAGCGCCTGGCGCAGGCTGCGGTTGTTGCTCAGCGCCGTATCCACCGCGCGGCGCAAGTCGGCATCGACGATGAAGGTCTGCCAGTCCAGCGCCTGGGCACGGGTGCCCTCCGCGTCGGCGGCTTGCCAGTGCGACGCGACCGGTGCCTGCGGGCGCTCGTAGGTCGGGGCCAGCGAACAACCCGCCAGGGCGGCGATGGCCAGGGGCAGCAGAGCGCGACGGAGCATGAAGTGAGAGGTCATCGCATTACTCCGCTTTATGCAGGGGATGGTTGTCGGTTTGCTGAGGTTTGGTGCGCAGCAGCGACAGCACCCAGACGAAGAAGATCGGCACGAAGATCACCCCGAGCATGGTCGCGCTGAGCATCCCGCCCAGCACCCCGGTGCCCAGTGCGCGCTGGCTCGCAGCGCCGGCGCCAGTGGCGATGGCCAGCGGCACCACGCCGAGCATGAACGCCATGGAGGTCATGATGATCGGGCGGAAACGCAGGCGCGCGGCTTCGACAGCAGCATCGCGCAGCGAGTAGCCGTCTTCCCACAGGTCCTTGGCGAACTCGACGATGAGAATGGCGTTCTTCGCCGCCAGGCCGATCACGGTGATCAGGCCGACCTTGAAGTACACGTCGTTGGGCAGGCCGATAGCAGTCACCGCCAGTACCGCGCCGAGTGCGCCGACCGGCACGATCAGCATCACCGTCAGCGGGATCGCCCAGCTCTCGTAGAGCGCCACCAGCAGCAGGAACACCACGGTGATGGCCAGGGCGAACAGCATCGTCGCCTGCCCGCTGGCGACCCGCTCCTGATACGACAGCCCGGTCCACTCGTAACCGATACCTTCGGGCAGCTCGGCAGCGATGCGCTCCAGTTCGAGCATCGCCTCGCCAGTGCTCACGCCGGGCGCGGCGTCACCGGCAATGCGGATCGACGGGTAACCGTTGTAACGCGCGACCTGCACCGGGCCTTCTTCCCAGCTCGTGGTGACGAAAGCACTCAGCGGTACCAGGCTGCCGCTGTCGTTGGGCACATGCAGGCGCAGGACGCTTTCCGGTGTCATGCGCTCGGCCTGTTCGGCCTGTACCACCACGCGCTGCTGGCGGCCGGCGTTGGCGAAGTCGTTGATCACCGACGAGCCGAACGCAGTGGACAGCGCGCTGCTGATCGCTTCGAAGCTGACTCCCAGCGTGCGCGCCTGCTCACGGTCGATCACCAGGCGCAGCTGCGGCGCCTCGGCCAGACCTTCCATCATGGCGTAGAGGAACTTCGGATTGCCGTTGACCTTGCCCAGCACTTCATCGCGCGCTGCCAACAGGGCATCGCGGCCAAGGCCGGCGCGGTCCTGCAGGCGCAGGGCGAAACCACCCGAGTTGCCCAGGCCTTCGACCGGCGGTGGCGGCACCGCCATGATCGCGCCGTCATCGAGGTTGGCGAAGTGCTGGTTGACCGCAGCCGACTCGGCTTCCGGCGACTGCGAAGAATCTCGCTCGGACCAGTCCTTGAGCAGCGGGAAGGCAATGGCCGCGTTCTCACCCATGCCGGAGAAGCTGAAGCCGAGGACCAGGAAGGACGTCTGCACGGCCTCGCGGGCCATCAGAAACTCTTCCAGCTCCTCACCCGTGGCCGAGGTGCGCTCACGGGTGGCGCCTGGCGGCAACTGGATGTCGACGATCATGTAGCCCTGGTCTTCCACCGGCACGAAGGATTCCGGCAGGCGCAGGTAGAAGAAACCCATCAGCACCACCACGCCCAGGTAGATGAACATCACCCGCCCGGCGCGCGGCACCAGCTTGCCGTTGAGTTTGGTGTAGCGGCCGGTCAGGGCGGTGAACTTGCGGTTGAACCAGCCGAAGAAACCGGTCTTCTCGTGATGGCCTTCGGGGATCGGTTTGAGCAGCGTGGCGCACAGCGCCGGGGTGAAGGTCAGCGCGAGGAAGCCCGAGAACAGGATCGACACCGCCAGCGACAGCGAGAACTGCTGGTAGATCACCCCCACCGAGCCGGCCATGAAGGCCAGCGGCAGGAACACCGCCGACAGCACCAGGGTGATACCGATGATCGCCCCGGACACCTGCCCCATCGCCTTGATGGTCGCCGGCACCGGCGCCAGGCCTTCCTCGGCCATGATCCGCTCGACGTTCTCCACCACCACGATGGCGTCGTCCACCAGGATGCCGATGGCCAGCACCATGCCGAACATGGTCATCATGTTCACCGAGAAGCCAAGCAGGTACATGAAGGTCAGCGTACCGAGCAGACACACCGGCACGACGATGGACGGGATCAGGGTGTAGCGCACGTTCTGCAGGAACAGGAACATCACCAGGAACACCAGCACCATGGCCTCGATGAGGGTCATGATGACCTTGTCGATCGCCACGTCGACGAAGCGCGAGGTGTCGTACGCCACGGAGAACTCGACGTTGTCCGGGAAGTTGGCCGACAGCTCGGTCAGACGCTGCTTGACCGCCTCGGCGGTCTGGATCGCGTTGGCACCGGGCGACAGCTGCACGGCGGCGGCAACGGCGGGCTTGCCGTCCTGGCGCGAGCCGAAGTTGTAGTCCTGGCTGCCGACCTCGATGCGCGCCACGTCGCCCAGGGTCAGGCGCGAGCCGTCCTGGTTGGCACGCAGCACGATGGCGGCGAATTCCTGCGGGTTGTCCAGGGTACCCTTGACCGCCAGGGTCGCCGTCAGCTCCTGCTCGCTGGAACCCGGCGTGCTGCCGAAGGCACCGGCCGGCACCTGCACGTTCTGCGCGCGGATGGCGTTGTTCACGTCATCGATGGATAGGCCGTAGCCGACCAGCTTCTGCGGATCGATCCACACGCGCATGGCCGCCTCGGAGGCGAAGAACTGCAGCTTGCCGACGCCGTTCACGCGACGGATTTCGTTGTTGATGTTGCGCGCGGCGTAATCGGCCAGCGCCGTGACGTTGGCGTCCTTGTCGCCATCGGTGTAGCTCAGCGCATAGATCAGCAGGAAGCCGGCGGTGGCCTGCTCGGTCTGGATGCCGAGCGTCAGCACGGCCTGCGGCATGCGTGCCTCGGCCTTCTTCAGACGGTTCTGCACGTCAACCTGGGCCAGTTCGGGGTCGGTCCCTGGCTGGAAGGTGACGGTGATCTCGGCGATGCCGTTGGCGTTGCTGGTGGACTCGAAGTACAGCAGGTTCTTGGCGCCGTTGAGTTCTTCCTCGATGACGCTGGTCACCGAGTCGGTGAGCTCCTGCGCCGAAGCGCCGGGATAGGTGGCGGTCACGGTGATCTGCGGCGGCGCCACGTTGGGGTACTGCGCCACCGGCAGGAACGGGATGGCCAGCAGGCCACCCAGCGAGATGAACAGGGCGACTACCCAGGCGAAATTGGGGCGCCGGATGAAAAACAGGGACATGAGAGGTTCTCCGGCTTACTGCACCTGGGACTGTGGAGCGGCTTCGGCGGCATCTTGCTCGCGGGGGATGACCTTGGCGCCCGGACGGATAGCCGCCAGCGAGCTGGTGATCACCTTGTCGCCGACCTGCAGGCCCTCGCTGATTTGCCAGCGCGAGCCCTGCATGGCACCGGTGGTGACCTGGCGCGCCTCGACGGTATCGCCCTCCCCCAGCAGCATCACGCTGGCCTGGCCGTCAGCCGAACGCTGCACGGCACGTTGCGGCACCAGGATGGCGTTCTGGTCGAGCCCTTGCGGTGTGCGCACACGCACGTACATACCCGGCAGCAGCACGCCCTCGGGGTTGTCGAACTGGCCTCGCAGGGCGATCTGCCCGGTGCTGCGATCCACCGAGATATCGGTGAACAGCAGCGTGCCCTTGCGCTCGATATCGGTACCGTCGACACGCAGCGACAGCGGCTGGTCGCTCGCACCGGCAACCTTGCCCTCGGCGATTGCCGCGCGCAGGCGCAGGGCATCGGCAGCAGGCTGGGTGAAGTCGGCGTACACCGGATCGAGTTGCTGGATACGTGCCAGCAGCGTGGCTTCGCCCTGGCCTACCAGAGCCCCTTCGGTGACCTGGGCGCGACCGATACGCCCGGCGATGGGGGCGCGAACCTCGGCATAACCCAGGTCCAGGCGGGCAGTTTCGACATTGGCCTGGGCCGAGCGCTTGTCGGCCTGGGCGCTCTGCAGAGCGGCCATGGCGTTGTCGAAATCCTGCTGGCTGACGGCGTCGATCTTCACCAGTGGTTCGTAACGGCGAACCATCGCCTGAGCCTGGAACAGCTGCGCCTCGGCGCGAGCCAGTTCACCTTCCGCCCGCGACAGGGCCGCCTTGAACGGCGCAGGGTCGATCTGGAACAGCACGTCACCGGCCTTCACGTCGGCCCCTTCCTCGAAGGTGCGCTTGAGCACGATCCCCGCCACCCGCGCGCGCACCTCGGCGACACGCACCGGCTCGATGCGCCCTGGTAGCTCGGCGAACACTGTGAAGGGCTCGGTCTTCACGCTGAGCACATCGACTTCACGCGCTGGCGCCTCTTCCCGTTGCTCTTCGGGCTTGTCGCAGCCAACCAGGGTCACGGCGATCAAATAGGAGATCACGGAAAAAGTGATCCATTCGCGGAATTTGTTCATATCTCACCCAAGCGCGAAGCCAGTACGTAGTCGAAGCCGCGCATGATCCACGCAAAAATCAAATAAGTCAATATTGACTCATTTGATTTTGGTGTGAACAAAGCTAGTATCCTCTTTGAGAAAAATGAGTGTTCTAGGCAAAATACCCGCATCTGCCCGCGATAGATAAAGAGTGACCGATGGATTTAACTGCTGCCGATGAGAAATTGCTGAAGGCCCTGGCGATCGCCATCGTTGACCACCCGCGAGCCACGTTCAAAGAAATAGCCCAGGCAGCGGGGGTCAGCAAGGCGACGCTCAACAGGTTTTGCGGCACCCGCGACAACCTGATCGAGATGCTTCTGAATCATGGTTCGGTGGTTATTTATAGGGTCATTGCCGATGCCGATCTTGAGGCGGCGCCCTTGGACGCATTGCATCGTCTGATCGAAGGCCATTTGATTCACAGGGAGTTGTTGGTATTCCTCTCATTCCAGTGGCGCCCGGACACGTTTGATTTAGATGCAGGCGGCTGCCGATGGCTGCCTTACTCGGAAACGCTGGACGAGTTCTTTCTCCGCGGGCAAAAACTGGGCGTATTCCGTATCGATATCGGTGCCCCGGCGCTTACCGAAATCTTCTCCTCCTTGATCTTCGGCCTGGTAGACGCCGAGCGCCGCGGCCGTATCGCACGCGCAGGTATGGCGGCGTTGATCGAGCAATTCTTCCTGAACGGGGCTTGCAACTACCAAACTTAACGGAAAGCAACGCTCAGTTTTTTTTCCAACGGGTTGGCGGTGTCCGTTTTTGGCCGTTCTCTGACGGTCGTGACAGTGACACGCCCTGGTCAAGTTGAACGCAATCCGTGGTCAACGCCAACCCAAATTGGTGGTCAAGAGGAGTGCAATTTCGCACATACCTGAGGACTGCTCACCACATCGCTTGCGTCGGTAGTAGCTTCCGCACTTTCCCCGTCTCTCACCGCTAAACAGCGCTTTCCGGTAGCGGACTTTAGAGCGGCTTGATACTGGCCAGCATGCAGAAATTCTGCCCGTGTAGCGTCACGACCGGACAAGCCACTAGGGTGGCGGTCAGGAAGGCAGGCAAACGGAACACGGCGAAGCACCTCGAAGGCGCTGGCCACTTGCCATCCAACTGGGCGCGGCCTTTAATCGGCGGATCTGGAAAGGAGACGGATATGCCATTGTTGGACGAGATTATTGGGTGGGCCGGCGGACTCAGACCCTGGCAGCAGGAAGCACTGCGCCGGATATTTGCCCGGGCCGAACTAACCCAAGATGACATCGAGACCATTCTGCGAATGGTTCGCGAGCAAGAACGGGAAGACGCAACCACGGGGGGAGCACGGCCATTCACGCTGGACGACGTACCAGGCGCCGGAAGTGGCGCAACCGTGCGGTTGGTGGGTGTCTCGGGGCTAGACCAGGTAAACGGCTTCCCGTCCGGTCGTGCCTTTGACCTCGCACCGGAGGGCATGACCATTTTCTTTGGTCATAACGGCGCCGGCAAATCCGGCTACGCCCGCGTCTTCAAGAATGCCTGCAACGCTCGGCATCGGGTGGAGGTCCTGCCCGACGCTTTTGGGGCGGCAACCCCAGCTAGACTGCCATCAGCAGATTTCGCCATTTTGGTGGATGGCACTCCGGAAACCGCACGTTGGGTCCAGAACGGGCCGGCCCATTTGCATTTGAGTTCGGTCTCGGTCTACGACGCGGCCTGTGCCAATGACTACATCGACGCGGAAGGGACCCCTGCATTTCAGCCCTACGGACTCACTCATCTGACGCGCCTGGTCCTACTTCAGCGTGATTTACAGGCACGGATTGGGACCGAACGCAATGCCTTGGCTCTGGATACCCGGCAATTCGAACCGCTGAAGGGTGACACCGAAGTCGGCCGCTACATCGCCAAATTAGGTGGGGACTCGGACCGCGCCGTGCTTGCTCGATTAGGGACGGTCGGTGACGATGAACTCCGGCGACTGGAGTTTCTGAAGCGGACATTACTGGAAAGCGATCCTGTGCCGCAGGCGCTGGCCTTGGAACGTTTGGCGACACGCTTGGACCAGGCGCAGCGTCGAGCCGAGGAAGTCCAGCGCTGGGTGAATGATCGTGCCATAGCACGGGCAAAGGAACTGATTACAACGGAAAAAACCGCGCATCTCGCCATGCAACTGGCGCAAGCGCGTCTTCAGGATCGAGACACACTGAACGCCATGGAGTTGCCGGTAACGTCCTCACCCACCGCCACGCTGCTGGAAGGCACAGGAGCTGAACTCTGGCAAACGATGTACCGAGCCGCTGAGGCTTTCTCTCAGCAGACGGCATACCCTGAACATCCCTTCCCGCACCTGGAACCGGACGCTTACTGCGTACTCTGCCAGCAACCTTATTCAACGGATGCCTCGGAGCGCATGCGGCGTTTCGCGGCATTTGTCGCCGACAGCGCCACGGCGGATGCGCAAGCCGCCACGCTTGCGCGCATGAACGCTCTAGGGAAGGTGCAGGCTGTCGATCTAAACGTTCTGGATGTGCCAACACGGGCTGACGTGGAGGAGCGACTGCCCGACCTACACGCTGCCATCACCGCAGCGGCATCGGTCTGGACCGCCCGGCATACTTGGGTTAGCCAAGCCCTGCAAACTGGAAACTGGTCCCCCGAGTCAGAACCGCTTCCTATCGAAGCAAACCTCGATAGTCTCTTCGCCGCCAAAGCTGCTTCGCTCCGAGTCGACGCCAATACCCTGCGGACCTCTGCCGATCCCGCTCTACGCTTGGCGCTGACCCAAGAACTGGCAGAGCTAGAAGCCCGACAACGCCTCGCCAACCAGCTTGGCGCGGTGGAGCGCTTTGTTCAGGACAGTCAGGTCCATGCCACATTGAGCCGCTGCCATGCCGCCCTCAACCCAGCGGCAGTGTCACGCAAACTGACGTCCCTGGCGGCGACGCATGTGACCGAGGCTCTGGCCGCTTCTATGAATGCTGAGTTGAAAGCCCTGGGCTATAAGCGACGGGTGCAACCCGACCTGAGCGGGCGCACAGAGCTGGGGGTGACCAAGGTCACGCTGCGCCTGCAGGAAATCACGGCGAAAGCCTCCAAGGTGCTGTCAGAGGGCGAGCAGCGCGCGTTGGGGATGGCTATGTTCCTCGCCGAGCTCGAATCCCTGCCACATACTTCGACCGTTATTTTCGACGATCCGTCTACGTCGCTGGATCACGTATATCGTCGGGCCATAGCTCGGCGTTTGGTAGCGCTGGCTGAGACCCGCCAAGTGCTGGTGTTCACCCATGATGCGGTGTTCCTGACCGAGCTCGCGATGGCGCTTCAGCGCGCTGATCGCTCGGCCAGCTACAAGACCATCGGTTGGGACGAGTCGCCGGGACTAGTGAGCGAGGGGCTGACGTGGACGACGATGGACACCAAGGCCCGCCTGGCCGATCTCGAAAGTCGTGCGAAAGCACTGAACGTTCCGGTCGGCAGCGACCCGGATGATGAGCTTGAGCGGCAAATCGCATCGGGATACTCAAGCCTCCGAGGCACTGTCGAGCGCGCCATACGCGAGGTTTTTTTGAACAATACCGTCCAGCCGTTCAGCGATGTGGTGAGCGTAGAAGCATTTGGTGCTGTCATTGGCCACCCCGCAGAGGAGTGGGAGCAGTTGCTGGCAGTGTATGCGCGGGCCTGCGAAGCTACCGAGGCCCACGACACCCCAGGCGAGCGCCAACTACCGCTTCCCGCGCGTGAGGAGTTGCTCGGCGATATCGCCCAGGTCCTGGAATTAATCAAAAACGCGACTAAACGCCGAACTGCCTACGAGAATCTACGCCGGGAGCGGACCGCGCAACGCAAGAAGCTCTTCGGCGGCTAGCCCGACGTTTCATGCCGGGCTGGTCGGGCATGGCTGTGTTTCTTTCGAATATTGCGAGCTCTCCGTTTCAAAGTTTTTTGTGGCCTCGCGGATCAAGAGGAAGCACATTGGAGGCCGGCAGTTGGCGCTCCAAGTCCGCAATACGGTCGTACAGCTCAAGAATGGTGGCGTCGGCCTCACTGAGTAGGCTGGCTAGGTGGTCACGCTGCTGCGTGATTTCCTCGATCCGTTCTCGAAGTCCACGATTTTTTCTGCGGGCTAATAAGCTGACTTGGCGCACTGATGGCGGACGTTGCTCAGCGTGTCCTTCCACGTACTTTTGGATCTCAGCGATCAGTAGGGGGAAACGAGCTTTTTTCAGTGCAGAGGGGTCGCTGCCGGCCTCCTTGGCAACGTTGTTCTGACTTACGGGCGTCCCCTTCGGCAGTCGTTCGGGCTTGTTGCTCTTCAGCCGCTCGAACGCTGCGCGATACTGCTCGCCGGCACTCATTCGCTTAGCCGGGTCAGCGGATTCATGTTTGCCGGATGACATGGCGATAATTCTCCACACTACGTTTCTGGGCTTCCAACGAAGTCCTTAGCGGACTGTCTACCTCGGCAGCGGCCAGGCGCTCATCCAATACCGCCTCCAACACTTCGACTTCGTCGAGTTGCTCGGGGTCATAGAGAACGTCCGCACATGGTTTGGTTTCTCCGGGGGAGTCGCCCCCTCCGCAGCGAGCGATATTGTCGATGCCCCCATAGGGACAGGGGGTACGGCTCGTGCAGATGCCCAGCAAAATCGGTCGATGAGTGACCGTCCCCTTCTTAGCCAGATTGATCGCTTTCTTAGCATCAGAGGCTGAGATTAGGCGGACAATCTCAGATTTTCGCTTCTCGCCGTGGGGGCTGACGAATCGGTTGCTCGTCAGCTGTTGCAGCTGCCTACCCAAAGTTTCGTACATGGTGCGGACGTAGTAGGTATGGGCCTTCTCTTCCAGCCGTACCCTGGAATGGTTTTGCCCGTAGTAGAGACTCATCGCTCTGGCGACGTGCTTTAGCTGAAACTGCAATGAAGCGTCGCTGACCAGCCCGGATGCCTGCATATTCACTGCGCCGGTTCGTCGGAGTTGATGCCAGGCCAACGGCCAGATTTTGCCGACCGCAAACTCGTCGGTCAGCGTCGGCGTCACCAACCGAGCCAATTCGAAATCTTCCGGCGTAATGCGCAATTGCTCACGGTCGAACAGCTTGTCGAACCACTGAAGCACATGGGCATAGCTCGGAATCGATGGCCGAATCGTGCGGTTGATCTTGGTGAACTTCGTTCCCCACGGTTCAAGGCAATAATCAAGCAGATAGCGCTTGGCCGGATCATCCGGCACCGAGGCCTCGCCGGGGGGAGAGTCGCATTCTGCGCGGAGGTCTGCGACCACACGCATGGCTTCAACTGCCACCTGAGCTGACGGGGACGTCACCCAAAGTGCCTCAGAATCCGACATCGTCTTGGTCGTTCGTCCGCACAATACATGGATGTCGCCAAACTGCGGATCACGTTCTATGTGCAAGCAATCGGCGCGCAGGTTCCAAGCCTCTTCGACTCGCATGAGGCTGAAGTTCAGCAGATAGCACAGTCCAGATCGACTCACGAGGTTGAGGTAGCGACTCAGAGTTTGAATGCGAATTTCGTCGTCGCTCACTCCCAGCCAGCGACGAAATAGTTCCACCATGCCAAACCGATGCGCGGTGTCGATGAATGGGCCGTAGTACTGCCGCCCAGTCCACTTTCCGTTTGATCCATCCGACGGCCACTGAAACGGATAGAACGATTGTGGCCTGCGTTGTCCTTGGAGACTGGCAGAGTTGTGCCGATAGGCAGCCAGACAGAAGCGGAAGCACTCCTCGACTTGGCCTCGATGCGCCAAAAAGTCATCCAGGCATTCGCGCAAGCGTGTGATTTGATAGTGCCAAATGCGGGGCGGGATATAGGGGGTCTGGAGCTTCTGGTGGTCGGGCATGGCCGCTGCGAGGCGTGCCAACCCTGCGCGATCCAACAAGGTGAACCCCAGCGCATCCCGCCGCTCGTACAGTTCGTGCAGCAATGCCAAGAACTCACCGGACCGGGAAGCCTGGAGCACCTCCGGGAGACGGTTGGCAACGCGCGGAAAATGACTCAGTTCGGATGCGAGAATGCCTTCTTGAGTGCACAAGACGAACAGCCGACGCATCTGGTCGAAGCGCGTTTTCAGGCCTCGGTATCCACGGGCTCCATTGGGGCCGTATAGCCACCAGCCGATTACGGTCCGCAATAAATCGGCGTTCGCAGGATCGATCGCGGCGACATATTTCTTAGCTGGGCCATCGCCGAAATTGAGAGTGAGCCGTTTTCCCGCCCATGGGTCGAGCCGCCAAATGGCATCGCCCCAACGGCTCACCACCTGGCCAGCGGCATCTATGATGACCGGCCAATCACGCTGCGGTGGCCAGCACGGCGGACGGTAGTTCGGCGCATCAGGAATCGCTAGGGGCGAGTCGATGCCGAGGCCAAGTTCGGAAAGAATATTTTTCGTCATGCTGATCTTTGTCGCAGTTCTGCCAATCGGATGAAGCCATCCCAGGCCGGGTGGTAGTCACCTTCACTTATGCGCGCTCTGGCTTCTTCGACCCAAAGCCTGCGGACCTCGCTACTTTCTTCGAAGAAGCGCAGTTTGGCCGTCAGCCGATCGATCACCAGCAGGGCCGGATGCTCTGTCGTCAGGTGCTTACCCGAACTGGATGGGCGGTAGCGTGCCAGTTCAAGCGATTTGAGGTGGCGCAAGCTACCGAGAGACCACACATGATCCTCACTTTCGATATCCCGGTGCTGGGTACAGAACAGGCAACCGGCAGCATTGATGCAGTCGGGTCGCGGACCATTCTTCGGCATCGTGCCCACTGGTTCAGGTGTGGCCGATACACATCTACCAGGAGCAGGAGGTGAAAGGGACGGATCGGTTTGCTGATGGAAGCGCGTAATTTCCACCATAGCGATCTGCGGATGGGGGTCGGCATATACGCGTATCAGCGTTTGCACCGTATGCTGGGCCAACTCCGCAACCTGTTGGGGATTCTGGGACTCCCGAAGCAACCAGTTGATGCGCGTCCCGCGCAGTTTTCGCGGTCTCACTATCGGTATGCCAAGCTCGCGGCAGATGCGCGTAACGTTCGTGAACTGCGTCGCCTCTTCTAGGATTCGTCCCCCGCTACGTATAAGCGGAAAGAGCAAACCATCCGGCTCATTGGGAAACCATTCGGAACGCCATTCGAGATAGCGCTCGAACCACTCTCGATAACTGGCAAAGATCTCGAATAGCACTTCTCCTTCCCGTCGATTTTTGTAGGTACGTACCTGGTAGCCGTCTATGTGGCTGGTGTAATGAAACTGCTCAACCCGCAGGGTATGTGCTTGCTGGAGGTTCAGACCGGTCTGGGCGATGAACATCAGCAATTCACTCTCGATCCGTAAATTGACGATGGGGAAACGGGTCCGCAGTGTCCGATCTGCATCGTGGGCGGCACGCGCCGCCAGGGATGCTTCGATTTGCGCTTGGTTTTGCGGCCTGGTACGGCGGGCCGCTACTTTCTCGGGGCTCTGCAATCCCGACCATAGTTCCAGCACTTGGCCGGTGCGTAACGAAATACAAACTGGGAGGGGGGCCATTGTCCCCCTCCAGGTCAATGCCTCGCATACGTCAGCTAGAAGGTGTCCGAATGCGAAGGTGTTTTGCAGATTCTGCTTGTCCGCTTTGCTCGTATGTACCTTGCCTTTGCCGCGCGGCTTGCGAATACGTGTGCTCTTGCTCAGGCTTGCTTGGCGGTCCAATGCTCGGTCCAGCATCGTCGCCGTGAGCCTGGTGAGATCGTACAGGGACCCATCGCTGAAATTGCGTTCGACTCGATGACGCTGGAGCAAGTGATCGGTCCAACGAATGAACGTGTCGGCCGCCGTCTCGAGACTGAGATTCACGTTTTCTGAATCGATCCAGGCAAAGAATCGGCGCAATGCACTGATCTTGTTCTGCACCGAGAAGCGACTTCCGCCACCAGCAAGGTCGTCAGTCATGTGCTCATGCAGCTGCGTCACCAGCTCGAAACGTTCCGGCAAGGGACTGCCGAGTTCGCCCTGCGCGATCTGGCGGCCCACATGCTTCACCTTTGCTGCTGCACCTCCGCGAAACAGCAGCGGCCGGAGGTCCCAGGGCGTTTCAGTGGCCCCATACTCAAGCATCGGGAAAGTGAGGTCGAATTCGGAACTATCCATCGTGCCGCGCCCCAGCGCCGATCCCGCTAAATGCCGCCATGAAGCTATTTGAGAGGGCTTGTTTGATCGGCAGTGCCTGTACGAATCGGATGTATTTGAAGGTGGTGGCTTCAGAGTTAGGCCCATGGAGCAACGCGTCGCTGACCGTCGCAATTACAATAGCGACATCGGCACAAGCCGATAGCGCCAGACGTGCCAATTCGGTACCGAAGGTGCAGCGCGACTGATGGAAGCGGAATTTACGGAGCACCTGTAGTTCTGCTTTGACGCCCCGTTTTCGAAACTCGGACATCTCAACATTCACAGCAGATGACTGATCGGTGCCGCGCCTGCCATAGGCGTTACCAAAGCGGGTCAAGAACAGCAAATCACGATTCTCGGGCGAGGCTTTCGCCTCTCGTTCCATCCTCCGCCAGCCTTTGGCATATTCCAGCAATTCATCACGCAACGCTTCGGGTATCCAGACCTGGCCAGTCACACCGAATTTCGTGTGCACTGGCGGAGCTGCGCCTGGACCAACTGCAAGGCGTAGAAGCCCTTCAGCGGAAGGGTCGGGGGCGGCGCGCTCCAGAGACTGAATCTTGAGATCACAGATGCTGCCGAGCCGCATCCCGGTAAAAAATCCAAGGGCCAACATGAGGTAGAGCTCGGGCGTGGCGTTCTCTGCGGCGAAATCCAGAATTGCATCGCGATCGGTCTCCGAGACTGGCAACAGCCCATCTTCAAGCGTTTGGCCTGGGCGCTTACGGTTCGGGATGCTGAGGTCGGTGGTGGTTCCGCTGATCGTTCGCTCGAACCCCACCCGGTCGAAGTATTTAACGACGTAGGGTTTTTCCCGCCACAGCTGGACGTGTGGAGAAAGAAGCTCCCTATGCCTTACCCACCGATAGAACATGATGCAATTGCGCATGTACTCAGACGCCGTGGATGGGCCGATCTGGCCGGCATCGCGCATCTTGATCAACGCCCCTCGGTATAGCACCAGGCAGCGGTCAGCTTTGCGAGCGGGAAACTCGAACCACTGCAAATCACGAGATTCAAGAAATTTAGCGTAATTGAGAAGGCCATTCATGTTACTGGCAACGGTCTTAAGAGAAGCGTCACCAGTCGTTGCTCGCTCCACTGCCCACAGGTTTGCCTCCCTCCAAGGTGCATAGTCTGCCCAAAAGATTTGGGGCAAGCCCTCAATGGATGGCCGGCTGCTACTGGGGGAGTATGCGACGGCGTTCTCTCTGCGCACGAGGTAATGGGGCACGAAATGAATGCGCTCTAGCGTCGCCATTCAACGCCCCTGGGACGCTTAACAATGTCCATAGATAGAACTCAATAGCTTAGGCGTCCGCACTATACAACTTACTCTTATCGATGGAGTAGACCTCCAGCTCGGGGGCCATGGTCTCCAACGTGCTCATCACCCTGCCAGACATGTCTCCATAGAGCGCGTAGTTGGAGCTGAACGCCACACCGCCATGCGCCTCGAACTGCTCGCGGATCTTGAAGTAGGGCCCAGCCATCTTGATACCCATCGCCTTGGCTTCGGGGCTGCGCGACACCACGCATCCATCGTTGTTGGAGAGCACCACGAT
>NZ_JAPDCI010000019.1:0-73871 GCF_027705905.1 Aeromonas sp. Y293-4
AGAGTATAAGATCACACCCAGATCGGTCGGTCAAATCCTCTTAACATTGCTTCAAAACGTTCACGATCTCGCCCTGCCTGCTCTCCAGCATGCATAAACATGCCGTTAAAACCGCGTGGAGAAATATTAAAGCGACCGGTATTGCTGGCGGTACCCACTTCATGCCCTTTATAGGTCATGATATCTGGGTATTTTGCTGCCAGCGCAGGCGGTAATACGGAATAGGCTTCCAATTCATATTGCACCATCTTGCCATCAGGCAATGGTAGCGCAATCACGGTTTGGCCCAAGCGCAGATTTTCTAAAAAATCCGGTTCTACCTCAAAGATATTGTATGCGCGAGCCCTTACAGGTTCATCGGCCTGCTTGCTGCGTTTTTCGATCATATGCCATGGGGATGCCAGCGCGATATTGGCTGACATTGCGATGACAACTGAGATTGCATTTATTGTGAACTTCATCATTATTAATCACCTGACTGAACAGCCGGCGAGAATAACGTGACGCAAATCACAATTCAACTTTTTCAATAAAAATTAAATGGATTTTATTTCATTTAAAATCATAAAGTTAGTGAGTCATAGTTTATAAACAGCTCATTTTGTTAGCATTTTCAGCAGTTCTTTTTAATAGAGTTAAAACTCCAAAAAAGTATATAGGGGCTCATATGTGAGTCATCGAATCATTCCCATGAGACTATCACTATGTTTGGAATATTAGAGTTATAACTCCAATCATGCCGATTTACACGCCGTTGTGAAACAGCCACTACGGCCTTGAAATCGCCTCCGGCATGCACCTTTCCAGCATCTGTCGGTTATATCGGGTGGCATAGTCAATCCGCTGCTCAAACTCAGACTCCTTGCCCATCTCAATTACATCACCGAACCCTTTCAGATAACGGACTCCGCACCGGGTTCTCGCTTCTGCTTGCAATGACTCCACAACCCCCGGAGCCATACCGCCGCGCCCGCCACGCACGATGAGCCGATAATCCTGAGCAGCAAGACTTTCATCTATTGCCTCGGTCAGTGATGCGGCCACAACAGGCGCTGCGCAGATATATAGAAACAGCAAACTGACGGCTAACCGTAATACCTGCGCCATCCGGCTGCCCCTCCCATCAGGAGGATCACGATAAGATTCACTGCACCACCACCACCGCCGCCACCCGCATTGTTGTCGGTAATGACAGTTGCACTTTCCGTAGTGGCAGACGCATTACCTCTTATCCCATTGATAGAAAAAAAAATATTATTGCTGCATGCCAGCTTCAGCCTGGCCGTGCTGGTCAACGGTGCAGGCAACACCACACTGGCCGAACCGTTATTGGCAAGCCCGCTTGCCAGCGTAGTCCACGTAGAACCACCATTCTGTGTCAGTGCCAAATCCACTCTGGGACAATTGATAGGAGGCTGATCGGTCCCGGCAACATTCCATGTCACTAGCTGAGTGCTACCCGCCACCATGGCGCCGATCTGCGGAGCTGTGATGGCAAATGCCGCGCCGGTATTGATCACCTGAACCACCATTTCATCACTGCTCACCGCCCCCTGACCATCACGTACGGTAAGGCGGAACTGGAGATTGCGATTGGTCGCAGGCCACGCCTCTCCTTTGGCCAAGACACCCGATATCAGAGAGCTCATGGCGGGCAATGTTCTACGGGGATCCGATGTTGGTGAAACAAAGCGAAACAGCGGGCGGGTTCCATCATCCACCATGGTTGCCACGCTGTAGGATGCATTGCCAAGATCAACCTGCTCCCAGGTGTAACTGAGGGGATGACCATCCAGATCCAGCGCACTACCGACAAGAGTGAAAGGCGTATTGGCGGGGATCACCCTATCGCCCCCCGCATCCACAACCGGCGCGTTATTGGCAAGCGCCAGGTCGGTGCCGCAGGAGGGCAGAGAGGCCATCAGAGCCCGCATCTGCTCGATCGACTTGCTGTGAAAAAAAGGTGTGCTGTTAACCTGCAGATTCTCCTCACCACAGATCCCGGCATAGGCCATGATGGTCGAGCCACTGCCCGGTTCCCAGGCTGAGCTAGCCTTGCGACCTGTTGCACAACTGTCGGCCATGCCATTGAAGGAGTGCTCGGCCCCCAGCTGGTGCCCCAATTCGTGAGCCACATAATCAATAAAGAACGCATCACCGATAGGCTGTGAGCCTCCGGTCATGCCCCGTGAACGGCTGAAAGGGTTGCATAAAGATCTCAGGGTCGCCACCCCGCCGCCTGATGTCGCCAGCAGATGGCCCAGATCAAAAGAAGGATTGAGCAACACCCCCTGTTGGGTCTGGTTGATTGCGATATCCTGAGTCGAGTTGGTGAAAGGATCCGTCGCAGGATCGGTGAAAATCACATTATCCGTATCAGCTGCAAGCTGAAACTCGGCCCCCACATCACGGCGATAGACTTCATTGACCCGATTAAGCAGTGTTGCAATGGCCGAGAGTGCTGCAACCTTGGTACCACCGTGATACTGAGTATATTCCCCGGTTGCCGAGATGGCGATGGTGTAGCGCTTGCGCAAATTGCCATCGACCAGCACAGCTCGCTCACGCTCGATACCATGAGGATCAATCACCTGATCCACATCCTGTCGCCGCCAAGCATCTTGCTGTTCATAAACGGCATAAGAGAAACCGTCCTGAAGCGGATCGACATAAAAGGTACGCCCCTGATGGGTAAACATACCGTGAAAACCATGTATGGTGACATCAAATCGGCCTGTATCCGCCGCCCGATCGATAGCCTTCCCACTGTAAGTATTGATAGAAGGGTAGCGCTGGGCCAAAGACTCCGGGAGCAAGGCATTGGGATGAACATCAAACTGCACCGTAGTGCCATCCGGCAATGGCAAGGTCAATACACTGGCGAGATGCCCGGGTTCAAAAGGCTTGTCAGGAACCACCACTCTGACCTTTTCAGCTCGCACATCATAGACCCCTCCCCTTTCCAAGTTTTCATCCATGAAGGTCCACTGTGGTTCTGCTGCAACCTGAACAGACAAACTGGTGATAATCACCGCAATGCCATGCTTCATAGAGCCTCCTTGCCCTACCCTGGTGACAACAAGTATGGTGCAGCGTCAATTGACGATCTGCGTGACAGACAGAAAAGAAAATTCGCACAAAACTTCTGTCACGCTGAAAAATCGTGCTACACCCGCGCTCCCCATCTCAGGCAATACAGACTGGCCCCATTCAACAACGGAAAAAGTGAAGGCGCCATTGGCGCCTTCACGGATAGATAGGGGGATGAATATCCCCTCCATTTGGATTGGTTCGTTGGTGTATTACTGCTTGCCAGCGCCCGATGCTATTGGGCAATGAATCACCATACGCTGGTTATACTCGCTGGCGTAAGCGCTCAACTTGGCATGTATCTCTTGCTGACCGGGCCTTATCACATCGCCCAATCCATCCAGATAACGCTTGCCACAGCGCCCCTTGGCCTCTGCCTGCTGTTCGACTGCAATACCGGGGGCGAACTCTCCCCGCCCGGCTATCACTATCAGGCGGTAATCCTGCCTGGCGAGGTTTGCACTCAGCTCCTGTTCCAGCGTGCCGGCATCAACCTGACAGCCGCCGAGCATGGCAAGCAGCAACACAGCTATCCCCCTCATCTGCGCCTCCGTTGCCAGCCGAGCAGCGCCAGTGCCAGGGTCCACACCCCGAGCGCCCCACCACCGCCGCCACCTGAAGTCGAGCCACTTTGTACCAGAGGCAGTTTGAGGGGGCTGATGGCAAAGAAAATATTGTCGCGGCAAGCCACTTTCAACCTGACGCTGCTGGTGAGATTGCCCGGCAGGGTCACAGTGGCCGAGCCGCTGTTAGGCTGGCTGGTGGCCAGGGTCGCCCAGCTTGAGCCCTCGTTCTGGGTCACCGAGATATCCACCTTGCTGCAACTGATGGGGGCCACTGTGGTGCCAGCCACGTCCCATGTCAGTGACTGACTGCCCCCCGGCGTGAGAGAGACCCCGGAAATGGGGCTAGTAATGCGAAATGCCGCGCCGGTATTGATCACTTGCACCTTCATATCATCGCTGGCGACGCCCCCCTGACCATCTCGCACCGTCAGTCTGAAATTGAGATCCCGATTAGTGGTCGGCCAGGCCTCCCCTTTGGCAAGATTGCCGGAGAGCAAGGATGGCAAACTCGGCAGGATCCGCTCCGGCGATGCCGTGGGAGAGAAAAAGCGAAACAGCGGCCGGGTGCCATCGTCAACCATGGTTGCGGCACTGCTCGATTCGTTGCCCAGATCGATCTGCTCCCAAGTATAGAGCAGAGGATTACCGTCCAGATCCGAGCCCGCGCCCTTCAGGACAAAAGGCGTATTGGCCGGGATCACATAATCGTTTCCGGCGGCAGCCTGCGGGGCATTATTGCTCAACGGGAGTGTGGTTCCACAAGTCGATACGGTCGCCATATGCGCTCGCATCTGCTCGATGGACTTGCTATGAAAATAGGGATCGCTGTGTGGCTGGATATTCTCTTCACCGCAGATCCCAGCATAGGCCATGATAGAGCTGCCGCTTCCCGGTTCATATGCCTGTGTATCAGCCCTATTGCCACCACCACAACTGCCAGTGGTACCGTTAAAGGTGTGATCGGCACCGAGTTGGTGACCAATCTCATGGGCCACATAGTCGATGAAAAAAGCGTCACCTACAGGTTCTTTTAAACCCGTCATGCCAGATGACTTGGCGCCATAGGCGTAATAGGGCGGCAGGGCATCGACACATAACACCCCCAACGTTGCCAAGCCACCACCTCCAGTATTGAGAACATGACCGATATCAAAGGCCCCCAAATCACCATCAGCAAAGGCCTTCGCCTGCACCTTGACATTCTCATCCCCATCCGAATCCGAATTGGTGAACGGGTCAGTAGCCGGATCGGTAAAAATGAGATTGATATTCTTGCTAGCAAGATGAAACTCTGCGCCCACATCGCGCTGATAAACTTCATTCACCCGATTTAGCAAAGTGGCAATCGCCGCCAGGGCCAGCACTTGGGAGCCACCGTGATATCGGGTGTACTCACCGGCTGCCGAGATCGCGATGATGTAGCGCTTGCGGACATTGCCATCCACCAACACCTTGCGAGCAAGGACTTTGCTATCGACACCAACCACCTTGTCCGCATCCTCTTCCAAGCGGCTAAAGGCATCTTGCTGATAATAGACGGCATAGCCTTCGGCATTGCGCAGCGGATCGACAAACACCATCCTGCCCTGATGGCTGAACATGGCGTGGAAACCTTGCGGCCCCAGATCGAAGCGCCCTGTCTCTATCGGATGCGCCGGGTTGTGACCCTTGAAGGTGCGGATCTGCGGATACTTGGCGGCGAGATCTGCAGGCAGCAAGTCGTAGGCTTCCAGAGCAAAGGTGACCTCCCCCCCATCGGGCAGCGGCAGAGTCAGCTCACTCGCCCCGGCTTGCAGCCCGGCAAAATAGTCGAGCGGCACCTTGGCCACCCGAAACTGATTGGCCCGCACCTCATAACCTTGCTCCGCAGTCGCTCTGGCGGCTACCGTGCTCCACTCGCTGGCCATCAGGCTGGTTGACCCCAACAAACTGGCCACCAACAAGGCCAACGAACACTTACTGGTCACATGCATCTTTGTCATCCTTGTAGTCATGCACTTTTTTGAACCATTACCGGCATCATTATCCCGCCGAATCAAAAAGCCCGGCGCCACTGTTTCAGCCACTCACCCATGGGGAGTGTTGCGCCAACCCCATCTAACCCCTATCATTGCGCGGATTTGTCAATTTTAGAACTGTCCCTCTTCACAAAGGTGCGGTTCATCTTTATCTGGCCAAGGTTAATCTCATGCTCAAATCCCCACTGTTGCCCCGTTTCGGGGATCTGGTCGTTGCCATTATTGACGATGTGCTCGGTCAGGGTCTTACCCTCGACCGCGCTTATGCCCGTCACTTCTCCGGCATCGAACTCAAACCGCAAGAACAGGCAAGGATTGCCCTGGTCACCGGCGACCTGCTGCGCCGTCTCAGCCTCTATTGTTTCCTCACCGGTATTCAGGTGCGTCAGGCCGAAAAGAATGTCTGGCCGCTGCTGCACAGCTGGCATGCCTTCCACAAAATTGCCCAGCCCAACCACCCGACCCTGGATCGCTTCAATGAAGAAGCATTCCGCCGACGTCTGACCGAGGCGAAGAAGAACCCGGTATTGATGGATGGTTGCCCGAGCTGGCTGGAGAAACTGGGTAGCGAGCAGCTGGGGGAAGCCTGGCCTGCCGAGCGTGCCGCTCTGGCCTGGATGCCCAAGCGCTACCTGCGGGTCAACACCCTCAAGTGCACCCGTGATGAGCTGCAAGCCATTCTAGCCAAAGAGCAGGTCACCACCATTCCGGTTGATGGTGTGGAGACTGCCCTGCAGGTCACCTCGGACGCCGCCCTGTTCCGTACCAAGGCCTTTGCCGATGGTTGCTTCGAGCAGCAGGACGCAGGCTCCCAGCTGGTTGCTGCGGCTCTGGAGGTCACCCCGGGCATGCGCGTCATCGACGCCTGCGCCGGTGCCGGTGGCAAGACCCTGCACATCGCCGCCATGATGCAGGGCAAAGGCCGTCTGCTGGCGATGGATGTGGAAGAGTGGAAGCTGGAGAACCTCAAGCAGCGCGCCCGTCGCGCCGGTGCCCACAACGTGGAAACCCGGGTCATCACCAGCAGCAAGACCGTCAAGCGCCTCAAAGAGAGCGCCGACCGCGTACTGCTGGACGTGCCCTGCTCCGGTCTAGGCGTACTCAAGCGCAATCCGGATGCCAAGTGGCGTGATACCGCCGAGCGTCTGCCGGTGCTGGTCGCGCTGCAAGAAGAGATCCTGCAGCGTTACAGCCAGATGGTGAAAGTCGGCGGCCTGCTGGTCTATGCAACCTGCTCCATCCTGCCCGAGGAGAACCGCCAGCAGGTGGACAAGTTCCTCGCCGCCAACGAAAACTTCCGTCTGCGTGACGATCACACCGTGAGCCCGTCCGAGACCGGCTTCGACGGCTTCTACATGGCTCGTATCGAACGGATCGCCTGATCCAGAATGACCTGCTCCTTGCGCCCTTATCGCGCACGGCGGGTTCGATGAAAAAAGAGCGGCAGCCCTCGGGCTGCCGCTCTTTTTATTGATAAGGATCGCCGCGTCAGGACTCCAGCGCAGCAATCGCCTCTATCTCGATCTTCACATCCTTCGGTAACCGAGCCACTTCTACGCAGGAGCGAGCCGGATACATGGCATCGTGCTCGGTGAAGAAGTCGTTGTAGACCTGATTCACCGCAGCAAAGTCGTTCAGATCCGAGACAAACACCGTGGTCTTGAAGATGTTGCGCACCTCGCCGCCTGCCGCCTCGACAATCGCCTGTACGTTTTGCAGGGAGCGCAGGGTCTGCGCTTCGATCCCTTCCGCAACGTCGCCGCTCACCGGGTCCAGCGGGATCTGACCGGAAGTGTAGAGGATGTTGCCAATCCGGGTGGCCTGCACATAGGGGCCGATGGCGCCCGGCGCCGCTTTGGTAGTGATAACCTGTCGCATCTGTTACTTCCTCGTGCTGACAAACAAAAAGTAGGCCCGGAGCAAACCTGCTCACCCCGGGCATGAGAGTTACATCATGTTGGTGAAGGTTCTGGAGATGACGTCCTGCTGCTGCTCGCGGGTCAGGGCGTTGAAGCGCACCGCATAACCGGAGACCCGGATGGTCAGGCTGGGGTACTTGTCCGGATTCTCGATGGCATCCAGCAGCATCTCGCGATTCATCACATTGACGTTGAGGTGCTGACCCCCTTCCACATCCCGCTCATGATGGAAGTAGCCATCCATCAGCCCCACCAGATTGCTCTCGCGATTGGCCGGCTCCTTGCCGAGCGCCCCCGGCACGATGGAGAAGGTGTAGGAGATCCCGTCCTTGGCGTATTTGAACGGCAGCTTGGCCACCGAGGCGAGCGAGGCGACCGCCCCTTTTCGATCCCGACCGTGCATAGGATTAGCCCCCGGCGCAAACGGCGCGCCAGCGCGGCGGCCATCCGGGGTGTTGCCGGTCTTCTGGCCATAGACCACGTTGGAGGTGATGGTCAGGATCGACTGGGTCGGTACCGCATTGCGGTAGGTCGGCAGCGCCTGGATCTTCTTCATGAAGCGCTCGACCAGATCGCAGGCGATGGAGTCGGCCCGCTCGTCGTTGTTGCCGTACTGGGGATACTCCCCCTCAATCACGAAATCGACCGCCAGCCCGTCAGCATCGCGCACCGGCTTGACCCGAGCGTACTTGATGGCCGCCAGCGAATCGACCGCCACCGACAGACCGGCAATGCCGCAGGCCATGGTGCGATAGACGTCGCGATCGTGCAGCGCCATCAACGAAGCCTCGTAGCTGTACTTGTCGTGCATGTAGTGAATAAGGTTGAGCGCGCTGATGTACTGCACTGCCAGCCAATCCATAAAGCTGTCGAGGCTGGCCATGACGGTGTCGTAATCCAGCACCTCGTCCATGATGGGCGCCACTTTCGGGCCAACCTGGATCTTAAGCTTCTCGTCCACCCCGCCGTTGATGCAATAGAGCAGGGTCTTGGCGAGGTTGGCGCGGGCACCGAAGAACTGCATCTGCTTGCCGATCACCATGGGACTCACGCAGCAGGCGATGGCGTAATCATCGCTCTCGAAGTCGGTGCGCATCAGGTCATCGTTCTCATACTGCAGGGATGAGGTATCGATGGAGACGCGAGCCGCATAGGTCTTGAAGGCCCGCGGCAGCCCTTCCGCCCAGAGGATGGTGAGGTTGGGCTCAGGCGCTGGCCCCATGGTCTTGAGGGTGTGGAGGTAGCGGAAGGAGTTCTTGGTCACCAGAGTACGACCATCCAGCCCCATGCCACCAATCACCTCGGTCGCCCAGATGGGATCGCCGGAGAAGAGGGAGTCAAACTCCGGGGTACGCAGGAAACGTACCATGCGGATCTTCATGATGAAGTGATCAACCAGCTCCTGGGCATCCTGCTCGCTGATAAGCCCCGCCTTAAGATCCCGCTCGATATAGATGTCGAGGAAAGTGGCAGTACGACCGAGGGACATGGCCCCGCCATTTTGCGACTTCACCGCCGCCAGATAGGCAAAGTAGAGCCACTGCACTGCCTGCTGCGCCGTGCGTGCTGGCCCTGAGACATCGAAGCCGTAGTTGGCCGCCATCTGCTTGATCAGCACCAGTGCCCGCTTGTGCTCGGCCAGCTCCTCGCGCTGGCGGATCACCTGCTCCAGCTGCTCTCCCCGCTCAAGAGCCGGTTGCAGATCGGCAAACTGCAGCTCCCGCTCACGGATTAGATAATCTATGCCATAGAGCGCGACCCGACGATAATCTCCGATAATTCGACCACGACCGTAACCATCCGGCAAACCGGTCAAAATTCCCGATTTTCGGCAGCGCAACATCTCGGGAGAGTAGACGTCGAACACGCCCTGGTTATGGGTTTTGCGCAATTCGCTGAAGGTATATTCAAATTCGGGATCCATCTCCCGGCCATATGCTTCAAAAGAGCTGCGGATCATATTTACACCGCCAAACGGGTGCAGTGCTCTTTTAAGGGGCTTGTCGGTTTGCAGGCCAACAATCTTTTCCAGCCCCTGCTCGATATAGCCCGGCCCGTGGGCGGTGATGGTCGTGGCAATATTGGTATCAAAATCGACCGGCGCGTGGGTGGCATTCTCGATGCGGATCCCCTCCATCACCTTGTTCCATAAAGTGGTGGTCGCTTCGGTCGCATCCGCTAAAAACTGTTCGTCACCTTCATAGGGGGTGTAGTTCTGCTGGATAAAATCACGGACGTTGATCTCGTGCTTCCAGTTTTCACCGGCAAACCCTTGCCATGCCAGGCGGAATTTATCATGATCCAATTGCATATCAACTTTCATCAAATAAACCTCATTCACTACTCATGACACTACAGTGGAATATGTCAGACGCACTCGGCCTGACGAACCAGCTGCCCCAGACGAATGGCATCCAGCGCGATCATTTTCTCTTCATTGGTGGGAATAACTGCCGCCAGTACCATGGACTCTGCCGCCGAAATCACCCGGCAGCCCTCGCTATTGGGACGCTGGTTAAACGGCTCGCTGATCGCTACGCCAAATACCTGAAGTCGTTCGCACACCAGCTTTCTGATAAACGTGGAGTTCTCGCCAATACCGCCGGTGAAAATAATGGCATCCAGTCGGCGCAATGAGGTGGCATGACCGCCAATATGGCGGGCAATACGATGGACAAAAGCGTGAATGGCCAATTTCGCCCCGGGATGTCCTTCGTGATAGGCAGCTTCCAATACCCGCATATCGGAGGAGAGCCCCGAAATACCCAGCAGGCCGGACTGCTTGTTCAATATCCGTTCGACATCCTCGATGGATTGCCCGCTCTTGCTGGCGATATAGGCCAGCGCACCAAAGTCGATATCACCGCTGCGACTGCCCATAATCAGCCCCTCCAGCGGGGTCATCCCCATCGAGGTATCGACACTCTTGCCATCCTGTACCGCACAAATAGAGGCGCCATTGCCCAGATGGGCGATGACCAGACCGGCATGCTGCTCATCCAGCCCCATAAATACGCAAGCCTGCTCGGCGACATAGCGATGAGAGGTGCCATGGAAGCCATAACGGCGCACACCGTAATCCTGCAAATATTGATAAGGCAGCCCATAGATATAGGCTTCCGGCTTGAGGGTCTGGTGAAAGCCGGTATCAAATACCGCAATTTGGGGTTGTGTCGGAAATAGCTGACGAGCCGCCATCACACCGCTCAGATTGGCGTGATTGTGCAGGGGGGCCAAGGGTGACACCTGCTTTATTTTGGCCAAGACATGTTCATCAATAATCACGGCTTCGCTAAATTCACTGCCACCATGCGCAATTCGATGACCAACCAGCAAAATCGCATCCAGCAGATCCCGTTTTTTCAATTCAGCCGCAATGGCAGCCAATGCACAGGTGTGGTTATTTTCAGGTAATGACATTGCGGGCTCTTTACCCACTTGCAATTGGGGATGGGCTGTATCAATACCATCCGCTATACCGGATATCGCTACCTCGCAGGTTTTACTGTCCAGTACCGAGAATTTGACCGACGAAGAGCCGCAATTGATAACCAGAACCAACGAATCAAACTTCATTACATCGCCTCGATATTTATGATGTCGAGTCACTGCAGTCAGAACATATTTACCACTGAGTGTGGTGGCCAAATCACGGATAGCCTTGCCCTGGGCCCACATAATTGGGCCAACCAAGAACAGGTTATTGCGCACTTCTGACTGCGCCATGCAGACCCCGCCAGGGGGGCCTGAATGGTTGATGACTTTCAGAAAAGGTTTTCAGAACAGCTTGGAAACAATATTCAGGATGGTCAGCACACCTATGATGGTGACAAACAGGTTGCTGGCCTGACCTTTATATTTTGCCAGTGCCGGTGTCTTGCTCACCGCATACATCGGCAGCAGACAGAGCAGGGAAGCGATGATCGGCGCCCCCATGGCCTCAATCAGGTCGAGGATGTTGGGGTTCACATAAGCGACCAGCCAGGTCGAACCCATGATGAACAACATACTGACCATGTTGAGTTTTTTACTGGAAACCTTGCTCTTGTCGCCCTGGTAGCCAAAGCGGAGGATGAGGCCGTTCAACCCTTCCAGCGTCCCCAGATAGTGGCCAAAGAAGGATTTGAAGATGGCAACCAGCGCAATGATGGACGCCGCATACTCCAAAGTGGTGGCAAACGCAGACTTGCTGCCCGTCATTGAGGAGAAGTGGTTGGCCAGATAGGAGAGCACCGGAATGTTCTGGGCTTTGGCTTCCGCCATATTTTGCGGTGACAGGGTAAAGAGGCAGCTGAAGGCAAAGAACATCACTACGGCCACCATCAGCATGCTGGCACCGGAGATAATCTTCGAGCAGCGCTTCTCGGTAAAATCACGCCCGAACTCCTGCTCATACTCTTCCCGTTTGGAGACAATGAAAGAGGAGACAATCGGCGAGAAGTTGAAGGAGAAGACCATGATGGAGATCCCAAGCCAGACGGTAACCAGAATACCATCGTGACCAAACATCGATATCTCGCTCAGATTGACCTGATCAAAGACGGCACTGTTCCAGTACGGGACGAGGGAGAGAGATATAACGATCAGACTGGCAATAAAGGGAAAGACCAGATAGCTCATCACCTTGACCATCAGATCTTTACCGAAGTAGATCACGAATGCCATCAACATCAACAATGCCAGTGCAACCACACCTCGATTAAGCGGAACCAACTGTAGTTGATGCTCCCAAAATGCCATAAAGGTATTGGTGATCGTCACACCATATATCCACAGCAGTGGGCAGATGGCAAAGAAATAGAGGAAGGTAATTACCACTCCACCCATCTTGCCAAAATGTTCTTCAACGGTCTCAGTAATATTTGCCGATGGATTACTGCCAGAAAGACATAATCTGGCCAACGCCCTGTGGCAATAAAATGCAATGGGGTAAGCCAGCACCAGCATGATTAATATTGGGATCAGACCACCATATCCGGCCCGGATTGGAAAGAACAAGACCCCCGCCCCGATAGCAGTACCGAACAGACCTAATCCCCATGTGGTATCCGATTTACGCCATGCACGCGTATTCTCTTTACTGCCGGTGACAACACTGTCTAATATCATGACTGCATTCCTTACAGGCTAAATTGACGAATATTGTTCTGTTCGATAATTTCGGCGATCCGGGTCAGATCAATATTGCCACCCGAAATAATGCTGACGGTCTTTTTACCTTCGACATAATGTTTCAGCTTGCCACTGAGCAGCGCTGCCGAGGCCAGAGCTCCCGCCCCTTCGGTAATCACCTTGTTGCGCTGAATAAGGTCAACCATGCTGTGACGAATATCATCCTCGGTGACCAGTACAATATCATCCACCAATTGTTTGACGATTTCGAAGGTCAGTGAACCGGGTCTTGCCACATCACAGCCATCGGCCAGCGTGCTGCTGGTTCTGTGATTGGTCATGGTACCGGCATAGAAAGAGGCCGCCATACCGTGCACATTCTCGGATTGCACACCAATCACCTTGATGGTCGGATTAATAGATTTGATAGCCATGGCAACACCAGCAATCAAACCACCGCCACCGATCGGCACTATGATGTTATCGACATCATACAAATCTTCGATAATTTCCAGGCCAATGGTGCCCTGGCCGGCAATTACTTTTGCATCGTCGAAGGGGGGGATAAATACGCGGCCTTCCATCTCCACGATTTCGCTGACTTTGGCAATGGTGTCATTGAAGCTATTTCCATGGAGGATCACTTTGGCTGAATAGTCACTGGTTGCAGCAATTTTTGATTTGGGGGCACAGCAAGGCATGACCACCTTGGCATCAATTCCCAGCATAGCACTGGAGAGTGATACACCTTGGGCATGATTGCCCGCCGAGCAGGCGACAACACCTTTTTGTCGGTCTTCCAGACTTAATGAACTGAGCTTGTTGAAGGCGCCACGAATTTTAAAAGAGCCTGTACGTTGCATGTTTTCAAGCTTGAGGTAAACCTCGCCATGGCAACGTTCGCTGATGTAGTTAGAGGGTAGTTGCGCGGTCTTGTATATATGATTGGTCAGTCTTTTTTTGGCTTCAGTAATATCATGAAGACCAATGGGCAGATTGCTATACATCTTCATCGCAAATCTCTTTTTATTTATTAATTTGTAGGGTTTTATTTCACAGGGCGAAGCGATACTAGGTTCTATCACTTGCAATTAATGTGAGCATAAACACAAAAAAAACTACAAAGAGACTGCGTTACGGTGAAATTATCAAAAAATGTGATGGCAGCAACACTTGAATCCAAATGGATTAAAAAAAGTAATCATATATTGGCAAACAATATAATTAACAACTCCAAAACAAATCAGTAAGGATTAGATTTTTCAGGGCAATTGCGTTGCTTTTTGCAACCGGCAATCAGTTGCTTGCCTGCCAGAACCGGGACAATAAAAAAGGGAGCCTATAAGGCTCCCTCTCGACAACACAGAACCGATTACTCGGCTGCAGCATCATCTTTCTTGTACTTGGCTGCAGTCTCTTTGATCAGAGCCTGCAACTCGCCAGCCTGGAACATCTCGATCATGATGTCACAGCCACCGATCAGCTCACCTTCAACCCACAGTTGGGGGAAGGTCGGCCAGTTGGCGAATTTTGGCAATTCGGCGCGGATATCCGGATTTTGCAGGATATCAACGTAGGCAAACGGCTCGCCGCAGGACATCAGAGCCTGGGAGGCCTGGGCAGAGAAGCCACAGCTGGGTAGCTTGGGGGAGCCCTTCATGTAGATGATGATGGGGTTGTCAGCCAGCTGCTGCTTAATCTTTTCAATAGTTTCCATAGGTGCCTCACTAGAGCGATTTCGGCGGCCATTCTACTGCAATCTTGCCCGAGCACAAACTGACAAAGAGGTGACCCGGCTTGAATTGTGCAAAGAACCCACACAGGATTGATCGCGATCATGGCGCCAATCAAGAGTTGTTAGGCCATCTTTGATACTGCTACAATCCCTTGGCTTTGGGCTACCCAGCCCCATCATTTTAAAAACAACTCTTTTCACATATAGAAAAGAGTACGCAATGTCTTGCAACCGTCGCCTTCGCACGGTCCAGCCAATGGAGAGTAGAAAATGGCATTCGAACTTCCCGCTCTGCCCTATGCAATCAACGCTCTGGAACCGCACATCTCCCAGGAAACTCTGGAATATCACCACGGCAAGCACCACAACACCTACGTGGTCAACCTGAACAATCTGGTGCCGGGTACCGAGTTTGAAGGCAAGTCTCTGGAAGAGATCATCAAGACCTCCAACGGCGGCATCTTCAACAACGCCGCCCAGATCTGGAACCACACCTTCTACTGGCACTGCCTCTCCCCGAATGGCGGTGGCGAGCCGACTGGCGCCCTGGCTGATGCCATCAACAAGGCATTCGGCTCCTTCGCCGAGTTCAAAGATGCCTTCACCAAGTCTGCCATCGGCAACTTCGGTTCCAGCTGGACTTGGCTGGTGAAGAAAGCTGACGGCTCTCTGGCTATCGTCAACACCTCCAACGCCGGCTGCCCGCTGACTGAAGCCGGTACCACCCCGCTGCTGACCGTTGACCTGTGGGAGCACGCCTACTACATCGACTTCCGCAACCTGCGTCCGAAGTACATGGAAACCTTCTGGGCTCTGGTTAACTGGGAATTCGTGGCCAAGAATCTGGCTGCTTAATCAGCCTCGCTTGCCAAAACGCCCCGCACTGCGGGGCGTTTTTTTATCTCGATAGGGCTGCGTAAATGAATAAGGCGCCCGCAGGCGCCTTTTACATATCGAGATGACCCGCTTACTGGTCCAGCTCGTCCATGTATTCATCCAGATTGGCATCGTCAGCCTGCTCTTGCTGAGACGCTTTCAGCTCGGTCTGCTTGCCCGTCACCTTGCCCTGGTTATATTGCAGGTAGAAGTCCTTGGTCAGCGCATAAGGATCGAGGGAGTTGTCGATGATCCGCTCCTGATCGATCAGCTTGGCACGTGTGCCCAAGCCATCCAGTGCCCAATGTGCAACCTTCATCGGGAAGGTTAACAAGGCATAGGGGAAGTAGAAGCTGTCAATCGCATCGCCAACCAGCTCCCGGGTGGTAGTCGGGCCGTAAACAGGCACCATGATGTAGGCACCATTACCGATATCGGCCCTGCCCAGCACGGTATCCATCTCCAGCTTGTTGCGCTCAAGGCCGGCATGTTTGGCCACATCGAAGATACCCAGCAGACCGACCGTGGTGTTGAGTGTAAAGCGCCCCAGGTTGGTGCCTGCCCCTTTCAAATCACCGGTGATCAGATGGTTCACCATGCTGCTTGGCTCATCAAAGTTGGCAACAAAGTTGGCAATGCCATCCTTCACCCCTACCGGAATGTAGCGGGCATAGGCATGTACCACAGGACGTGCCACATAGGGCTCCAGCACATCATAGTTGACCGCCCACATGGCCCGGTTGGCCCCTTGGAAGGGATCGCGCGGATCGGCCGCCGTACTGGTGGCTCCCGGATTATTCATGCCGGGATTGAGATCCAGACTCTCTGGGCCAGGCTTGGGTGGGCCACCGGCACAGCCAGCCAGCAAGAGGGCTGCCAGTATGGCCCCTGAACGAAGATACATATGATTGTCCTGACGTTTTATTTTGATTTATCAGAAGTATAGATAACCCGGCTCCTATCCAGGAGCCGGGTTATCCAAAGGCATATTAGAGGGCGTGATCGATGCGGATGTCAATCGGAGCAGCAGGGATCTCGGCCGTCTTGACCGGCCCGGATACCCCTTCGAAGGCTCCTTCCTTGTTCATCACATTGCCACCGCGCGAGAGACGTGCCTTGAACTGCAGCTCCGGATAGGCCACCAGTTTGCTACCTTCCATCATGGCATCGCCATCCCCGAGTGACAGGGTAACAGGCAAGGTTGGCCCTGCGATACGCTTCACGGCGATGGGCATAGGCGGCCCGTTGGGCACCACGGCAAAGACGAAGAGATGGGCATCTTCCGGCATCTGAATGCCCGCCGCCAACGTGACGTGGATGGGGAATTCCCCCTCCTTCACCGCCAGCGGTTGTCCCTCAACTGCGCCCGCTTTGGCTGCGCCTGAATTCGTCACCTCGATGCCGCGCTGTTTAAGTTGCGCGCGGGCATACTCCATGGAGCGCTCGACCATCACGTAACGGGGGGTACCTTTCTCCATCAGTGGCAACATCGCCTGCCAGCGAGCCAGCGCGGTCTGGAAGTCCTCTTTTTGCAGCGCCATAAAGGCATAGACGGAACGCGCTTCAATATTGTCCGGATCCTGCGCGATAGCAGCCTGCAACAGGGCATCCGCTTGCGCCTCATCCCCCGTCATCATCAGCGCCTGCGCGTAAGGCACCGCCACCAGCGACTTCTGGGGGGCAAGCGTGTAGGCCCGCTCCAGCGCCTCGCTGGCCATCTCGGGATCATTGCCATCCAGCGCCAAACGTCCCAGCAGCAGCCAGCCGCGGTAGTCGTTAGGTTCATCCTTGAGGCGGGTACGCAGTGCCAGCGTGAAATCCAGCAGGTCCTGCTCGGTCACCTGGGCATCCCGCTCCACCAAAATGCGGTTGCTCAGCTCGCCAAGACGGCTGCTGGCATCTTGCCAACGGCTCACATCTTGCCAGGAGCCCAACTTGTAGTAGAGCCCCAGACTCACCACCAACAGCACCAGCACACCCGGGATCCAGATCAGACTCTTGCCACTGCGGGCAGTCTGCTCCACATCGGGAATATCATCCAAGAGACTTCGTTGCAGCTCGACCAGCGAGTCGGACTCCTCAGCCAAGACACCCTGCTCGCGCTCTTCGCCAATCTCCAGCAGCCGCTGGCGATAGAGCTGTTTGTTGAGCGCCGAGCGACTGATGCTCTGTTTGCCTTCACCACGCCACAGAGGCACGACGAGCGCCAGACTCACCAGCACCAGCAAGCCCGCAATCACTATCCAAAAAGCGGTCATTGTTTCTCTTCCTCTTTGAGCAGCTCGGCCAGTCGGCGCTGCTCCTCCTCGCTCAAGGCGTTATCCAGTTGTTTTTTCACCGCAGGGGGCCGGCGACTGCGCATCACGACCACGGCGCCACCAATCAGGATCACCAGCAGCGGACCGAGCCAGAGGATCAGGGTGGAGGCCATCAGGGGCGGGTTATAGAGGATAAAGTTGCCGTAGCGGGCCACCATGTAATCCACGATCTCCTCTTTATCCTTGCCCTCGCGCACCATCTGGTAGGTCTTGTCGCGCAAGTCCTTGGCCAGCCCCGCATTGGAGTCGGCGATATCCTGGTTCTGACACTTGGGGCAACGCAGCTCCTTGGTCAGTTCGCGAAAGACCTGCTCCTGATTGTCGTTGTCGAAGGTGTAGACATCGATAGCGGCCATGGCCGGCGCTTGCACCCCCCATCCCAGCAACAGCAGCAGGGAAGCAATAAATACTCTCATCAGGACTCCCCTCACTTCATGGCATCAAAGATGGGCTTGAGGGTCGATGCCCAGTTCTCGGGGTTAATATCCCCCACGTGGCGATACCGGATGATCCCCTTGCTGTCGATAAAGAAGGTCTCCGGCGCGCCATATACCCCGAGATCCAGCCCCAGCATGCCGTCCGGATCATAGAGGTTGACCTGATAGGGGTTGCCCAGCTCCGCCAGCCATTTGATCGCCTTGTCGCGCTCATCCTTGTAGTTCATGCCGATGATGGGAATACCCTGCCCCGCCAGCTGTTTGAGGTAGGTGTGCTCGCCATAGCAGGTCGGGCACCAGGTGGCCCAGACGTTGAGCAGCATGGGGCGACCGGTCAGGATACTGCGATCGTGCTGCTTGTTCAGATCGTAAATGTCCTGCAGGGTGAACACCGGCACCTCTTTGCCCACCATCACGGACTCAAGCTTGGTGGGATCGGAGTAGAGCCCCTTGAACAGGAACACTGCCCCCAGCAAAAAGACGATAAAGGGGATTAAAAACAACCAGGTCTTTTTGTTCATGCCTTGGCCTCCTCCTCACGACGGCCGAAACGGTAACGCTTGTCCAGCATCGCCAGCACGCCACCAATGGCCATAAAGACGCCGCCGAACCAGATCCAGCGCACGAACGGCTTGTAGTAGATCCGCACCGCCCAGGCGCCGTTGTCGAGCTGTTCCCCCAGCGCCGCATAGAGATCGCGGGTGATACCGGCATCGATGGCCGCTTCGGTCATCGGCATCCGGCTCACCTTGTACATCCGCTTCTCGGGCTTGAGCAGGGCGACCTGCTTGCCATTGCGGTGCACTTCCAGAACGCCCTTGAAGCCATCGTAATTGGGACCGTTCTTCTCCTTGATCCCGGCAAAGACGAACTCGTAATCGGCAAAGTGCACCCGATCACCCGCCTGCATCCGCAGATCCTTCTCGATGCTGTAGTTCTGGGTGCAAGCGATACCAATGATGCTGACTGCCAGCCCCACGTGGCCGAGGATCATGGCCCAGTGGCTGTTGCCAAGCTTGCGCACACCGACTGCAAAGCTGTGCTTGTGGGTCGCTCGCGCCCAGGTCTCCTGCACGCTGGTGACGATGATCCAGGCCCCCAGACCAATCCCTACTGCCGCCCACGGCTTGAAGGTTTCGGCAAAGAGCAGCGGCAACAGCAAGGCTGCGGCCAGACTCAGCACCAGTGCCACAACCACCTTGCTTTTGAGTTCCCCCAGCTCCTGACGACGCCAGCGAAACAGCGGGCCAATCCCCAGCAGCAGGGCAAACGGGATGATCAGCCAGCTGTAGATGTGGTTGAAGAAGGGAGTACCGATGGAAATGCTCCCCAGCCCCAGCTCCTTGTGCACCAGCGGCAGCAAGGTACCGAGCAACACGGTCAGCAGACCCGCCACCAGCATGATGTTGTTGCAAAGCAGCAGGGTCTCGCGGCTCCACAGCTCGTGTTTGCCGTGGCTCTTCACCTGCGAGCCTTTAAAGGCAAACAGCAGCAAGGAGGAGCCGATCACCGCCAGCAGGAAGCCGAGAATAAACAGACCGCGGGTCGGATCGGAGGCAAACGCATGCACCGAGACCAGCACGCCGGAGCGCACCAGGAAGGTACCCAGCAGGCTCAGCGAGAAGGCTGAGAGGGCCAGCAGCACGGTCCACGCCTTGAAAGTGGCGCGCTTCTCGCTCACCGCAAGCGAGTGCAGCAGAGCGGTGCCCGCGAGCCAAGGCATAAACGAGGCGTTTTCTACCGGATCCCAGAACCACCAGCCGCCCCAACCGAGCTCGTAATAGGCCCACCAGGAGCCGAGCACGATGCCGAGGGTCAGGAATACCCAGGCAGCCATGGTCCAGGGGCGAGACCAGCGGGCCCAGGTCGCATCGAGACGACCGGTCATCAGCGAAGCAATGGCAAAGGCAAACGCCACCGAGAAGCCCACATAACCCATGTAGAGCATAGGCGGATGGAAGATAAGACCCGGATCCTGCAGAAGCGGATTGAGGTCACGACCATCTACCGGGAAATAGGGCAAGGTGCGGGTGAAGGGATCGGAGGTGAACAACACGAAGGCAGTGAAGCCGACCGAGATCAGCCCCAGCACACCGAGTACCCGAGCCACCGCATCGAGCGGCAGACGGCGGCTGAACATGGCTACCGCCGCGGTCCAGCCACCCAAGGTCAGTACCCACAGCAGCAGGGAGCCTTCGTGGGCGCCCCATACGGCGGAAATGCGATAGGCGAGCGGCAGCAGGCTGTTGGAGTTAGTGGCCACATACTGCACGGTGAAGTCGTTATCGATAAAGGCCCAAGTCAGGCAGAGAAACGACAGCAGCAGTAACAAAAACTGGGCATAAGCGAGCGGACGGGCCGCCGACATCATGCCAAGACGCCCCCAGCTGGCGCCCAGTAGTGGGTAGCTCCCCAGCAGCAGGGCGGTGGCAAAGGCCAGGATCAGCGCAAACTGACCTAATTCCGGGATCATGAAGGCATTCCTTTCAATTGAACGGTGACAACAGCCGCACCACGCACGGCAGGCAAAGCGGAAAAGGCAAACACCAGAGGGATCACTGCTTGGCTCCCTTCAACTGCGCCTCGGTATACTCCGGCTTGAAGTGCATGCCGTTGGTGGCATCGGCCACTTCCGGCGGCATGTAGTTCTCATCGTGCTTGGCCAGCACCTCGAACGCCTCTACGGTCGTGGCATCCTTGAGAGTGCCCTGGGCAACAATCCCCTGCCCTTCACGGAACAAGTCCGGCAGGATGCCGTCAAACTCGACCTTCACCAGATGACCGCCATTATCCACCAGCTTGAAGGCAACCTTGAGGCTCTGGGGATCCCGCTGTACCGATCCCGGCACGACCAACCCACCGATGCGCAGGCGCTGCCCCTCTTCCGGCTTGATCTTGTCCGGCCCCTTCCCCTCCACCAGCTCGCTCGGGGTATAGAAGAGGTCGATATTCTGACTGAGAGCGTAGAGCACCAGCCCGCTTACGGTCGCCAGACCCAGGGTGATGGCAAGAATGATGGTGAGGCGTTTTTTGCGTCTCGGATTCATAGGGTGTTCTCCATCTGCTGGGCCGCCTTGCGACGGGCCTCACGCGCCTGTTTGCTGCGTAACTCGGCGAGCAGGCTGCGGGTTTTCATGCGGGTAGAAATGATGATGCCGACCAGACACACCAGCGTCAGGCCAAAAGAGAGCCAGACATAGAAGGCGTAACCGCCCATCGCCATAAAATCACTGAAAGAGGCAAAGTGCATGCTTACTTCTCCTGCTCTGCAATCTCTTTGACCCAGGGGCGATGCCACTCCCGCATCAGGAGTTCATTGCGAAAACGCATCAGGGTCAGGGCCCCGAGAAATGCGGCAAATGCCAGGATCATGATCAGCAGCGGCCAAAGCATCTCGGGTGAAATGGAAGGTTTGTCAAATTTGGTGATGGTGGCCCCCTGATGCAGGGTGTTCCACCACTCCACCGAGTAGTGAATGATGGGCAGGTTGATCACCCCAACCAGTGCCAGAATGCCGGCCGCACGGCCAGCGACCACCTTGTCGCTGAAGGCGTTGTAGAGAGCAATCACGCCGAGGTAGAGAAACAGCAGGATCAGCTCAGAGGTGAGCCGTGCATCCCACACCCACCAGGTACCCCACATGGGTTTGCCCCAGGCGGCGCCGGTAAAGAGGGCAATAAAGGTAAATACGGCGCCGACCGGCGCAATGGCTGCAACCGTCATGTCCGCCATCCGCAGCTGCCACACCAGGCCGATAAAAGCGGCCACCGCCATGGTGGAGTAGGCCCCCATGGAGAGAATGGCGGAAGGCACGTGGATATAGATGATCCGGAACGAATCTCCCTGCTGGTAATCCGCTGGCGCAAACGCGAGGCCCCAGACAGTGCCGATCACAAACGAGAGCAGACTAATCACCGCAAACCAGGGCAACAGCGTGCCTGCCAGCTGATAGGCACGCTCCGGTTTGGCATAAGGGTGCAACCATTTCCACATAGCTCACAAAACCTTTTTGTTATTAATCGTTTGGCGAGGCCTACCATACCGACCGCAGGGCAGCATCAAATACCCCGAAAGCAATAAGCGGCACTCTCCTTGATCCATCGCAACATTATTTTTTGCAAAAAGACTCCGTTCGGAGCCAAATCCGGTTCAGCTCACGGCCATCAGTTGAGGCTGACCCGCAACGCCGCCGACACAGCCAGCGGCGTCAGTGTCAAAGCCCCCACCAGCATGGCGGCCAGAATGGCAAGCTGCCCGCCATAGGGCAAGCTCATCCCCGCGGCATCGATGGCTGAGGTGGCAAAAATCAGTACCGGAATATAGAGCGGCAGGATCAGCAGACTGAGCAGCACCCCGCCTTTGCGCAGTCCCACCGTCAACGCGACTCCGACCGCGCCGAGCAGACTCAATACCGGAGTGCCCAGTGCCAGCGTCGCGACGACAGCCAGATAGGTGTTCATATCCAGCGACAGCAAAATCGCCAGCAAGGGAGAGATCAGCAGCAGCGGCAAGCCGGTCAGCAGCCAGTGAGCGACCACTTTCGCCAGCGCCAGCAAGCCCAGCGGGTGCGGCATCAGCATCATCTGCTCCAGCGCGCCATCGGCAAAGTCGTCGCGAAACAGCCGCTCCAGCGACAACATGGCCGCCAATAGCGCCGCCACCCAGATAATCCCTGGGGCAATACGGGCCAGCAGTTTGGGCTCCGGGCCAATCCCTAACGGAAACAGGGTGATGACGATGAGGAAAAACCAGAGCGGGTTGAGAATATCGGAACGCTGGCGCAGAGCCATCAGCAGTTCACGGTGAATCAGATGCATAACAGCGCGCAACACGTCGTTACTCCTGCAATGTCGATGCGAAGGGGGTCAACGAGATAGTCTTCAGCCGTCCCTGCATCAGGGTCAGATCCTGATGAGTGGTGAGGATCACCATGCCACCCCGCTCGGCGTGGGCCAGAAAGAGCTGTTCGAGCACCTTGACCCCTTGCTTGTCGATGGCGGTAAAGGGTTCATCGAGGATCCAGAGTGCCGGTTTCTGTGACAGCCAGAGTCTGGCTAGGGCAACCCGGCGTTGCTGGCCGGCAGAGAGTTGCCCAGTCGGGTTCTCTTCAAATCCGGCCAGCCCTACCCGGGCCAATATCTGCCACAAGTCGATCTCGGTTTGCTGCGGGTGATGTAACTGCTGGTAGAACTTCAGGTTTTCAAAAGGGGTCAGCGCCGCTTTGACACCGGGCTGATGGCCGAGATAGAGCAGATTGGCATGATACTCATCACGACAGTGACGAATATTCTCCCCATTCCAGCACACCTCACCGGCAAACGGCTGCGACAGCCCGGTCAACAACCGCAACAGGCTGGTCTTGCCGACCCCGTTGGGCCCTTCAATTTGCACCAGATCGCCGGGCGCAACAGAGAAAGAGAGGTGTTCAAACAGAGTGCGATCTTCGCGCACGCAGCTCAGATTGTTAACTTGAAGCAGCATGGGGATTTTTTCAGAGAAAATGAAGCGGTCTGCATCTTAACACAGTATTGGAATACGTCTTTTCAAAGATGCAACAATTGAACTAACTGGCGACCGGGATCACAAAGAAAATGCGGTAGAAACCATCCGCTCAACGCAGCTGGGGGGCAAGCGGCTGCACGCCATAAAATTCAGGAAGGCAATTGCCTTCCTGAATCATCAAGAGCGACCTTTTCGCAACGATATCAAGAGCTCGGCCTCTGCCTTTGGCAACTCGCACTCACTCATGACTTCATCAAGATCGGCGCCCAGTTCGACCATCTTTGCCGCTCGGCTGTAGAGCCTGCGTTCGGGATCCTGCATGGTCAGTTCTTGCTGGCGTTCATTGACCTGCTGCATCGCCCCTTCCACCGACTGCAGACGCTGCCCCATGCCAATAGCGCCGGTATGGAGTTCCATCATCTGCTTGCGCAAGCTTTCCAACTGACCCTGCAGGGTTGCCACACTGGCCTCGGACTCCTGCTTGCTGCGCTTGCTCTTGAACCAAATATAAGAGGCAAACGCCAAGGCAATCAGGGACACCCCCAAGGCAACCATCTCGATTATCAAAACATCACCTTACTTATCAGAGGGAACCGATATCTTCCCACTCTTCATCGGAGAGCAGCTTGTTCAAGTCAACCAGGATCAGCAGTTGCCCATCGCGGTTGCTCACCCCCTGAATAAACTTGGCGCTCTCTTCAGTGCCGACCGCAGGTGCCGCATCGATTTCGGAAGAACGCAGATAAACCACTTCCGCCACGCTGTCTACCATGATGCCGATCACCTGCTTCTCGGCCTCGATGATCACAATCCGGGAGTTTTCACTAACATCACCGGAAGGCAGACCGAAGCGGGAACGGGTATCGATGACAGTCACCACATTGCCACGCAGGTTGATGATCCCCAGTACGTACTCAGGCGCACCCGGCACCGGTGCAATTTCGGTGTAGCGCAACACCTCCTGAACCTGCATCACATTGATGCCGTAGGTTTCGTTTTCCAGTTGGAAGGTTACCCATTGCAGCACTTCATCTTCGGCCAGATTCTGTGCAATATTGCGCTTTTCTGTCATGTTTTTATTCCTTTTATGAAAACGTCTACTGCTAAAACTAGCAATAAAACAGCTCGATTGCAGAAGTTATCAGCGACCTTCTATGTTAACCCCACGTTCCAGCAACAGGAGCAGTTCGCGGACGTGTAACAGGGCACACATTTTTTCTTTGACCATACCAGCCAACCAGGGGCGCTTGCCCTCCTGATGGCGCCATTTCACCTGGTCACGGTGTAACAATTCAGTCCCTTTGAGATGATGGCAGGCTAATCCCCACGGCGATTCACCAAGCATAATCAGATACTTGTAATCATCGATCTCGAGATGCTGACCCGGCATGACCCACTGGGCAGTATCGACCACATTCATCTTCTGCTCGCGGGAGGTCATGATCCCCTTGTACCAACCCGGTTGGCCAAACAGGGAGGTGATCTCGCCCAGCTGATGAATACCACCCAGCTCGGTCAACGGCACCGCAAACGTCACACCCGCGACTTCAAAGAAAAGGGCCTGAAACTCTTTGCCGGTATCGATATTTTCCCAGGTGACCGGTTCACTGGCCTCTACCGGAGCAACCTCCAGCGCCGTCTCGGTCAGGATAGTAGTATGGGGCTCCGCAACCTCGGGGAGCAGCACCTCCTCAGGCCATTCAGGCTCCACCGGCAGCAGTGATTCCTCTGCCACAATCTCCAGCGGAGTGGTGAGTGTTATCTCCTGGGTGAAGGCATCATTTTCGAACTGGACTTGTCCCACCTGAGCCAATAGCTCACCAAGTTGGGCAAGCCGTGGATCGCTTTCGAGGTAAGGTGCGGCGACTACCTCAGGGACGCTTTGGGGCTGACGTTGCAACTGTAAAACAGGGGCGGATTGAGCCTCTTCCACCTCATCCAGCACCAGTGGCTCATCGAGCAGCAGGGAGTGGAAATAGTCATCCATCGCCCGAACTTGAATGGTATCTCTCATGCCGTCACCTCATGAACCCGTTGCCGCTCAAGGGCATCAAGATGATTGAGCAGCGTTTCATATGCATAGGTTCCACGACTCCCGGGAGAATAGATAGACGGGGGGATATGCAGCAAGCTGGCATCCCGAAACTTGGTATCAATAGGGATCACCGCGTTCCACACCGAATCCCCATATTGATCCTTGATCGACTTCAAGGTCATCAGAGAGGCACGGGTGCGCTTGTCGAACATGGTCGGGATCACGGTATAACGGAACTTGTCACGCTTGGAACGCTGCATGATCTCGAATGTTTTCATCATCCGCTCCAACCCCTTGAGGGCCAGAAATTCGGTCTGGACAGGCACCAGAATGCGATCGCAGGCAGCCAGCGCGTTGACCATCATCACCCCCAGTACTGGCGGGCAATCGATTAGCACATAATCATATTGCTCCTGAATGCGCAGCAGTGCCCGCTTCAGTACCAGTCCCATCCCCTCACGATTGCCCATCACCCGATCAAGGGTCGCCAAGGTAATAGATGCTGGCAGCAAGTTGATATTTTCAAACTTGGTCTTGAGCGTCAGTTTATTGACAAGCTCGGCTGTCGGTTTGACAGCTTGAAACAACTCATAGAGGGTTCCATCCAGGCGATCTGAATCAAAATCAAGATATGCAGTCAGCGAAGCATGGGGGTCGGTATCAATCAACAGCACCCGTTGGCCACGCTGGGCCAGGATCCCCGCAAGCGAGACCACTGTGGTGGTTTTACCCACACCACCTTTCTGGTTGGCAACCGTCCAAACAATCACTGTATCAATCCTGCCTTGTTGTTATGCGTATGCCACCACCGGGCAAGGTGATCACCTTTATCTCTCCTGCATCCACCGCCTGTTGTACAGCAGGAATCGGTTCAGCAACTACCGTAGGCGTTGCAACCACAGGTGCTGGCGGCACCCAGGCAAACTTGGAGATAGCGACCACAACCTTGCGATTCTGCAGTCTGCCCTGCTCGCTGCCGTTGTCAGCAAAGGGGGAAAACTCGCCATATGCCTCGAACGCCAGACGCTGGGGGGCGATCCCATCAGCAATCAAGCCATTGAGTACCGCTTCGGCCCGAGCAGCAGAAAGCGCCCAGTTAGAACGATAAATTTCATTATTTATCTGTTGGTTATCGGTATAACCCCGAACCCTTACATAGTTATCGACCGGTTTGAGAATACTTGAAAGAGTATTAATGACCGGTGCAGCGTTTGGTCCCAAAAAGGCACTACCGCTGCCAAACAACAACCCGGAACTAAGTTCTATCGTCAGCCAATTCTCATCTTGCGTCAGTTTGACGATACCGGCATCCACCAGCGAGCCCATGCTCTGTTGCAACTGCATATCGAGTTTTGCAAGTGTCGCGCCATCTTGCAGCACTGGCACACCAGAAATAGGAGCAAGTGAAGGAGAGGGGGATGCTGGGCTTTCCAGCAATGATGGAGAGGCAGATACCGGGTTATCCAGCAGGGAATTACCCTGCCCTTCAAGCAAGCCATTGCCGCCAGACTGCATGACACTGAACGCCTGGCTCATACCATCAATCACCGCGCGATACTTGTCCTTATTCACCAGTGCAACAGAGTAGAGCACCACGAACAAGGCAAAGATCAGCGTCATATAATCGGCATAGGAGACCAGCCAGCGGTCAAGATGCTCGCGACCCTGCAAGTGCAACCGATAGCGCTTGCGCATGGCTACTCTCCTTTCAAATAGGCCCTGAGCCGGCGTTCAACCTGCAAGCCGTTTTCACCATGGGCGATAGCCAGCAGCCCTTCAAGGGTCATCTCCTGAAAGAGTGCATAGTGATAGTGAAATGCGCGTAACCGATTGGCGATAGGCAGGTAGATGAGGTTGGCAAACCCCACTCCATAGATGGTTGCCACAAATGCCACTGCGATCCCCGCCCCCAGCGCAGACGGGTCTTCGAGATGAAACATGGCCTGGATCAGGCCCAGCACGGCACCGATGATCCCGATGGTCGGACTGTACCCCCCCATGGCTTCAAATACCCTGGCGGCATGTTCATTGCGCTCCTGCTCGATATCGATGTCCGCTTCCAGCAGCATACGGATATCCTCTGTGGAGACCCCATCGACAATCATACCAAGCCCTTGGCGGGTAAAGTTGTCTTCCTCCTGCTCGGCCTGATTTTCAAGGGCAAGCAGCCCTTGCTGGCGCGCAAAGACGGCCCATGACTGCAACCGTTCGGCCTGCGTCGCAAGATCCTGGCGGGGAGGGGTAAAAATCCATAACAGCTGGCGCAACGCCAGCAGGATGTACTTGGCTGGAGTCTGCAACGTGACGGCGCCGATGGTACCACCCAGCACGATCAAAAAAGCGGGGCCGTCCACCAGCGTCAACAGGGAGCCGCCATGCCACAGTTGGGCAATGGCAATAGCCCCCAATGCCAGGAGCAGACCGAGCAAGCCCATGATTAGCGCCCCAACTCAACCAGAATACGCTGGGCCACCTTGTCCAGAGGGAGTGATTCGCTGGCAATCCCCGCTTTAGCTACTGCTTGGGGCATACCATATACCACGCAGGAAGCCTCATCCTGAGCCCAGATGGTTGATCCCTGCTCTTTCAGCAGTCTGGCGCCATCACGGCCATCTGCGCCCATACCGGTCAGCACAATCGCCAATACCTTGTCGGCATAGGTCTTGGCCGCAGAGGCAAAGGTAATATCCACACAAGGCTTGTAATTTACCTTGTCGTTGCCATCCACGATGCGAATGCGAGCCCCTGCACCACGACCTTCCAGCAGCATCTGTTTGCCACCGGGAGCAAGGTAGGCATGTCCTGGTTTAAGCACATCGCCATCTTCCGCTTCCTTGACGCCAATCTGGCATAACCCGTTGAGACGGGCAGCAAACGCGGCGGTAAAAGTGGCTGGCATATGCTGGATAAGCAGGATTGGATGGGGAAAATCCCCCGGCAACTTGGTCAGCACATTTTGCAAAGCAACAGGCCCGCCGGTAGAAGTACCGATCGCCACCAACTGATAACTCTTGCCACTACGCTTGAATGAAGCACTTGGCACAGTGCGTTGCAGGTCAGGCTGACGATCAGGAGTTCTGGACGCTGTGCTGCCCAGAGGAGCACGAGCAACCGGTTCAGGTGCTTTGGGGCGAGCAGCGGATGTCATCAGGAAGCGCTTGCGGGAGATCTCCTTCACCCGCTGTTGCAACAGTCTGACCGCTTCATCTTTGTCTCTGGCAATGTCCTCAAACTTCTTGGGCAAGAAGTCGAGGGCACCGGCGTCCAACGCATCCAGCGTAGCCTTGGCCCCTTCATGGGTCAGGGAGGAGAACATCAGAATGGGGGTTGGGCACTTGGCCATGATCTCCCGCACCGCACTGATGCCATCCATCACGGGCATTTCGATGTCCATGGTGATCACATCAGGGCGCAGCGACATCGCCTTGTCCACCGCTTCACGTCCATTCTGGGCCGTATCAATCACCGTCAGCATGGGATCCTGATTGATGATCTCGCTCACCCGACGGCGAAAGAAGCTCGAATCGTCGACAACTAATACCTTGACTGCCATTGTTGTTTTTCTAACTCCTTGGGCCTGAGCTATTAATGTCTACGCGCATATGCTTTGAGCAGACTCGGCACATCCAAAATAAGAGCAATTCCGCCATCACTGGTAATGGTCGCACCGGCCATGCCAGGGGTGCCTTGCAGCAGATTATCGAGTGGCTTGATCACCACCTCTTCCTGACCAATCAGGCTGTCTACCACAAACCCGATTTGCTGAGTGCCAATCTGCACGATCACCACATGTCCGGTATCCTGGCGTGAACGCTTGTTGGCGCCACGAATCAACCACTTGTGCAGATAGAAGAGCGGTATCGCCTTCTCTCGCACAATGATGGTGAGCTGGCCATCAACCATGTTGGCCTTTTTCAGATCCAGATGGAAAATCTCGTTCACACAACCAAGGGGAAGTGCGAAGGTCTGCTCACCCACTTCCACCATCAGAGTCGGCAGAATGGCTAGCGTCAACGGAACCTTGATTTCGAGACGGGTACCTTTCCCCCAGGTGGAATCGATGTGCACCGATCCATTGAGGCTGACAATGCTGGTTTTAACCACATCCATTCCGACACCACGGCCAGAGATATCAGAGATCTCGGCCTTGGTTGAAAAGCCCGGAGCAAAGATCAGGTTATAGGCATCGTTGTCACTCATGCGAGCGGCAGTATCTGCATCCAGAACACCGCGACTGATTGCGATGGACTTGAGTTTCTCAGGATCCATCCCTGCCCCATCATCCTCGATGCAAAGCAGAATATGGTCACCTTGCTGGGAAGCGCTAAGGGTAATTGTCCCTTGCCGCGGCTTGCCCGCTTTCTCCCGCACATCCGGCATTTCGACCCCGTGATCGCAGGAGTTGCGAACGAGGTGAACCAGAGGATCGGCGAGCGCCTCTACCAGGTTTTTATCAAGATCGGTCTCTTCCCCCACCATCACCAGCTCAATCTCTTTCTTGAGGGTTCTGGCCAGATCACGCACCACGCGCGGGAAACGACCAAATACCTTCTTGATTGGCTGCATGCGGGTTTTCATCACCGCACCTTGCAGGTCAGCCGTTACCACATCCAGATTGGCAACCGCCTTTGACATCTCTTCATCATTACTGGCAATACCCAGGCTCACCAGCCGGTTACGAACCAGTACCAACTCACCTACCATGTTCATGATGACATCGAGGGTCTTGGTATCCACCCGCACCGTCGTATCGCTTTGCACGGCACTGTTTTCTGCTGGCGCAGGCGCCGCCTTGGCAGCAGGCGCTGGTGCCTTGGCTGCTTCAGCGGGTTTTGCGGGGGCTGCCGGTGCTGGTTTGGCAACAGGAGTGGCCGGTTTGGGCGGAGTCACCGCAGCAGGTGCGGCAGGTGCGGCAGGTGCGGCAGGTGCGGCAGGTGCGGCAGGTGCGGCAGGTGCGGCAGGTGCCATAGTACTCTGAGGCCCTTGACCACGACCATGCAATTCATCAAGCAGGCGTTCAAACTCATCATCATCGATAAGCTCGTCCACCTCTTTTTGCACGGACTTCAGAGGATTCACCTCTGGCGCCCCCATGTGCTGTCCCTGGCCATGGAGCTGGTCCAGCAAGGCCTCAAACTCATCATCGGTGATATCGCCAGAGCCACCCGCTATCGGGGCTGCAGCAGCCGTCTTGGTCGGAGCCCCACCCACGCCGTGGAGCTCGTCCAGCAGACGCTCGAATTCGTCTGCAGAAATTTCATCGATCGAGCCGCCGCCATTGACAGGAGCAGGCTCGCTGCTGATGGCTGCGGGTTCAACAACTTCTGAAACAACTTCTTCAACAACTACTGGTGCTGCAGGTTCAGATTCTACAGCCGCAGCCGCACTGGTAGCCGTGCGCAGTTGCTCTTCCCCTTCCGGCTTGCACAACTCATGGAGGTCATGAAGCAAATCATCTGACGCAGGGCTGGGTGCTTCGCGATTTTGAACCTGGGCGAACATGACATTGATGGCATCCAGCGCTTGCAGGATCACATCCATCAGCTCCGCAGTAACGGTTCGCTTGCCATTACGCAAGATATCGAATACGTTTTCCGCACCGTGGCATACATCAACCAGTTCACCGAGCGACAGAAAACCTGCCCCCCCTTTCACGGTATGGAAACCGCGAAAGATGGCATTCAACAGGTTCTTGTCATCGGGCCGCTTTTCCAAGTCGACCAGTTGTTCAGACAACTGTTCCAATATTTCGGATGCTTCGACCAGAAAGTCTTGCAGTATGTCTTCATCAACTTCGAAGGCCATGCGTCACTCCATTAGAATCCCAAGCTAGACAGCAGATCGTCCACATCATCCTGACCATTGACCACATCGGCACGAGCCTCAGGGTTCATGATAGGGCCCTCTGCTTCAATCCCGTTGACAGGAATACTACGAGTTGAATGCTCAGCAGAAGCCTCACCAAACATGGTCAGCATTTCTATTAATTTTGTTTCAACTTCCTGAACAAGCTTGATGACCTTGCGGATCATCTGACCTGTCAAATCCTGAAAATCTTGTGCCATCAGGATTTCTGTCAGCAGTTGCCGTAATTTATCGGCATCAGACTCTGAAGCCTTAATAAAATCATCAAGTTGGTGACATAAGGATTTGAACTGCCCCACGCTCATGTCACGAGACATTAGGGCATTCCAGTTCGGCATCACCAACTGGATATTGTCATTCAGGCGATCCGCTATCGGCAAACTGGCTTCCACCGCATCCATTGTGCGATTGGCCGCTTTGTCGGTCATATCGATAACGTAGCTCAAGCGTTCCCGAGCATCGGGAATGTCATGAGTAGCCAAATCGGGAATACGGGGGTCGAGGCGAAATTCTTGAAGTGAATCATGCAGTTGTCGGGTCAGCTGACCTACTTTTTCAAACAGATCGGCTGCGTTGGGGGCACATACTTCGGCAAGCAGTTCATCGGCCAGCTCAAATTCGCCTTGCTCCAGATGAGCAACAAGCATCCTTGCCTGGTCGAGCGAAATCATTGCTCTCGTTTTGGCCATCATCCCTGCAGCTCCTTAGCCAATTCGTTCGAAAATTTTGTCGAGTTTTTCTTTGAGCGTTGCTGCGGTGAAGGGCTTGACGATGTAACCGTTGACGCCAGCTTGGGCGGCTTCAATGATCTGCTCACGTTTAGCTTCAGCGGTTACCATCAGTACCGGCAGATGCTTGAGCTTCTCATCGACACGGATGGCTTTAAGCAGGTCAATACCTTGCATGCCAGGCATGTTCCAGTCGGTAACTACAAACTGAAAATCACCATTTTTCAGCATCGGCAGCGCTGTATTGCCGTCATCCGCCTCATGGGTATTGTTGAATCCCAAGTCGCGCAGCAAGTTCTTGATAATCCGGCGCATCGTTGAAAAATCGTCAACAATGAGGATTTTCATGTTCTTGTCCAAAATTCCCTCCTAAATAGCCACCAGAGTGGCTCACTTACATGATGCTAAAAACGGGTTGTGTCGTGCGGATTATGCCTTAGAGTTTCATCTCAGTGTAGCCAGTACAAACACTTATAGATGCCAATCTCTCAAACGAGCACGTAATCTGTGCATTGCCTGACTGTGGATCTGGCTCACACGCGACTCGCTGACATTCAAAACCTCGCCAATTTCGCGTAAATTCAGCTCTTCATCGTAGTAAAGAGAGAGAACCAAAGCTTCTCTCTCTGGTAGACGACCAATTTGCTCGGATAATTGAATCTGAAATCGCTCGGCAGCCAATTCATCGAATCCCGAACCTGAAGGGGCATCATCGGGGTTGCCGATCACATCCTCGCTGACCCCCAAATCTTCAATGCCGATAATTTTGCCGCAGGAGACATCTTGCAGCATCGCATGGTAATCAGCGATGGAAACCCCCATCTCGGCTGCAACCTCGGTATCTCGCGCGTCACGCCCGTGAGTCTGCTCGACATTCTCGATCGCCTCTGCAATAGCGCGACTGTTGCGATGCACAGAGCGGGGTACCCAATCACCACGCCGGATCTCATCCAGCATGGCGCCTCGGATGCGGATCCCGGCATACGTCTCGAAGCTGGCCCCCTTGCTACCGTCAAAATTGCGGGAAGCTTCAAGCAGCCCAATCATACCTGCCTGGATCAGGTCATCCAGCAAGACACTGCTGGGCAGGCGAGCCAACAAATGCTGGGCAATTCGCTTGACCAGGGGAGCATGACGCTCCACCAGCACGTAGGAATCCTGATGACGCAAGTACGCTTGGGCTTTATTCACGGGAACCTTCCTGTGTTGTGGCCGGTTTCTGCAACAAATTTTCCAGGAAAAACTCCAGATGGCCGCCCGGCTGGTTGGGAACCGGCCAGCTCGCCGCCTTGTTGGCAAGGGCCCGGAACGCCAGTGCGGCCGGTGACTTGGGAAACGCCTCGACAATCAGCTTCTGCTTGCGCACGGCGGCACGCAGATTGGTGTCATAGGGTACACAGGCGACCAGCTCCAGCGAGGTATCGAGGAAACGATCCGTGACCCGGGTCAGTTTGGCAAAGAGCTCCTGCCCTTCGCGCAGACTGCGCACCATATTGGCCACCACCTTGAAACGAAACACACCGTGATCTTTTGAGAGGATCTTGATGAGGGCATAGGCATCGGTGATGGAGGTCGGCTCATCGCAGACCACCACCATGATGTCCTGAGCGGCTCGGGTGAAGCTCAGCACCATGTCGGAGATCCCCGCGGCCGTATCCACCAGCAGGATGTCGACCTGGGTCTTCATCTCGCTGAAGGCACGGATAAGCTCGGCATGCTGCACCGGAGAAAGCTCGACCATGGACTGGGTGCCTGAGGTCGCAGGCACGATCATCATGCCGTAGGGACCTTCGACGATGATATCGTCGATGGTGCATTCACCCGCCAGGACATGAGAGAGGTTGCGATGAACCCGCAGCCCCAGCATGACATCGACGTTGGCCAGACCCAGGTCGGCATCCAGCACCATCACCCGCTTGCCTTGGGCGGCCATGGCTCCGGCCACGTTCAGGGTCACGTTGGTCTTGCCCACGCCACCTTTACCACCGGAAACGGCGATTACTTTTACTCGATTGTTTTGACGCATTTTGCGCAGACCACTCGCCTGATCCATATACATGTTACTCATAAAACTCCGAATCTTCGGCCTCGCCAAAGCCTGTGCCCCAGAAATAGGGCTCCTCTGTTTCTCGCTCCAGCGAGCCCATGGCAGCCCCGACGAGCTGCGCCGCATTGGCAACCTGAATATCTTCCGGAACCCTTTGTCCGTCAGTGATATAGCTGATGGGCAATGAATTCTGGATACACACGTTAATCACTTCGCCCAGATTCAGACTTTCATCCAATTTGGTAAGTATGCAGCCGCTTAATGGAATACGCCGGAAATGGTCAACCGCCTCCTGCATCACCCGACGCTGGGACGTTGCCGACATCACCAGATAACTGCGGATCCGCACCTTGGCATTCTTGACCAGGGTATCGAGCTGCTCGGTCAGGCGGATATCCCGCTGACCCACCCCGGCCGTATCGATAAGTACCAGTCGACGGTGGCGGAACTGATAAAGGGCATTGGCCAGCTCTTCAGCATCACGCACCTGACGTACCGGGCAACCCATGATGCGGCCATAGGTCTGCAGCTGTTCATGGGCACCAATCCGGTAGTTGTCAGTGGTGATCAGCGCCACCTGCTCGGCGCCATACTTCATGGCGAAACGAGCAGCCAGCTTGGCGATGGTAGTGGTTTTGCCCACCCCGGTCGGGCCAAGCAGTGCAACCGCGCCGCCCTGACGCATGATCTCGTCCTCACTGATCTTGAGCTGGGCCGTCAGCACTTCGGCCAACTGGGCCATCGCCTGATGGATGGACATATCTTCGGGGATCAGTCCCGCCAGTTGATCGGCAAACGCATCGTCAAAGCCCAGCTTCTTGAGCTCCTTGATCAGCAGGGCCCGCATCGGCTCGCGGCGCTCCACCTCTTGCCACATCAGCCCGGATATCTGATGCTCCAGCAGTTTGCGGATGCTGGCCATCTCCTTGCGCATCCCTTCCATCTCCTGATCCCGCTGGGCAGGTTGAGGGGCGCGCTGGCCGGAGGCAACCCGGGCCTTGGGCTTGGCCGGTTCGGGGGCTGCGCCCCACTGCCCCTGCTCTGCCAATGTTCTGGGCGCTGCATTGGCAGCGGCCAGACCGGCCGATTGGGTATTACCCATTGGCGCCCCATTGCCCGGCTTGAGCTTCTGCTGGCGCGCCAGCAAGGCGGCCAGGGTATCGGCATAATGTTCGTTCTGCTCCTTCGCCGGCGACGGCTCGGGGCGGATCATCTGCCGTGCAGCAGACGAAATATTGACGCTCTCATCGTTCAGCTGACGGCGAACCGGCACATCTTTGGGCCCCGGGACCTGGGATTGATAATCGACTGCGGCGACTATCTCTACCCCTCCGGTGACCTTCTTGTTGGACATGATGACGGCGTCAGGCCCGAGAGTCTCCTTGACCTCGGCCAGAGCCGTTCGCATATCCTTGGCAAAAAACCGCTTAATCTTCACCCGTCGTCTCCGCTAACTAGTTCTGCCCTACCGCACTGACGATGCGGATCTGCTTGTCGTCGGGCACTTCCTGATAAGACAGAACGCGCAATCCAGGAATGGCATTCTTGACAAATTTCGCCAGGGTATTGCGCAAGATCCCTGATGTCAGAAGCACGGCCGGTTGGCCTTCCAATTCTTGTCGTTGAGTGGCTTCCACCAGCGAACGCTGCATCCGCTCTGCCAGACCCGGTTCAATACCGGCACCATCACCGCCACCTGCCTGCAGGGATTGATGCAATATACGTTCCAATTCCGGTGCCAAGGTAATCACCGGCAGCTCGGGATCGGGGCCTGCAATCTCCTGCACAATCAGGCGACGCAGGGCAATCCGGCAAGCGGCCGTGAGCACTTCCGGATCCGGACTGCGCGGCGCGTATTCAACCAGGGTCTGCAGGATAGTGCGCATATCGCGGATTGGCACGCCTTCATTGAGCAAATTCTGCAATACCTTCACAAGGTTACCCATGCTGATCACTTCCGGCACTAGACCTTCGACCAGCTTGCTCTGATGTTTGCCAATCATGTCGAGCAGCTGTTGTACCTCGTCATGACCCAGCAACAGAGCTGCATGGTTGGTCAGGATCTGGCTCAGATGGGTAGCCACCACGGTCGCGGTATCTACCACCGTATACCCCAGCGTCTGTGCCTGAGAGACCATCTCCTTGGCAACCCAGACCGCTTCCAGTCCGAAGGCGGGATCCCGGGTGGCTATCCCCTGGATCTGGCCGAACACCTGCCCCGGATTGATGGCCATCTCCTTATCATGGTAGACGTTGGCCTCGCCGGTACTGACCCCCATCAAGGTGATGCGGTATTGGTTTGGCGCCAGATCCAGGTTGTCGCGAATGTGGACGGCCGGGACCAGAAAGCCCAGCTCCTGCGAGAGTTTCTTGCGCACCCCTTTGATCCGGTTGAGCAGTTCGCCACCCTGATTGCGATCCACCAGCGGGATCAGCTGATAACCCACTTCCAGCCCGATGATGTCCACCGGCATCACATCGTCCCAGCTCAGCTCTTTCTGCTCATGAGGTTGTTCGGCAGTGGCCGGCAGCAACTCACCCTTGGCCGCTTTGGCGGCCGCCAGTTTCTCTCGGCGCAGCAACCACCAGGCGCCAGCGGCAGCGAGAGCCCCCAGACTCAGGAAGGCAAAATGCGGCATCCCCGGCACCAGTCCCATCATCAGCAGAATCCCGGCAGAGATGATCAGCGCCTTGGGATTGTCAAACAGCTGACCCAGCACCGCGGTTCCCATGTCCTGATCGGTATTCTGACGGGTCACTATTATGGCGGCGGCGATGGAGAGCAGCAGGGAGGGGATCTGTGCCACCAGACCGTCACCGATGGCCAACAGGGTATAGATCTCGGCCGATTCACTGAAGGTCAGCTGGTGCTGCATCATCCCGATGATGAAGCCGCCGATGATGTTGATAAAGAGGATCATGATGCCCGCAATGGCATCCCCTTTGACGAATTTGGAGGCACCATCCATAGAGCCGTAGAAGTCGGCTTCCTGGGTCACATCCTGACGACGCTTCTTCGCCTCTTCCTGATTGATGAGACCGGCGTTCAAATCGGCATCGATGGCCATCTGTTTGCCCGGCATCGCATCAAGGGTAAAACGGGCACTCACTTCCGCGATCCGCCCGGCACCCTTGGTGATCACCACAAAGTTGATGATCATCAGGATGGTGAAAACGATGATGCCGACCGCATAGTTGCCGCCGATCACCACGTTACCGAACGCCTCGATCACATGACCGGCCGCCGCACTACCATTATGACCTTCCAGCAACACCACCCGGGTCGATGCGACGTTCAACGCCAACCGCAGCAAGGTAGCGAGCAGCAGTACGGTCGGGAAGGCTGCAAATTCGAGAGGGCGGCGGGTATAGACGGATACCAGCAGCACCACGATGGAGAGGGCAATGTTAAAGGAGAAGAGCACGTCCAGCATCAACGGCGGGATGGGCAACACCACCATACCGAGCGCGGCCAATACCAGCAGAGGGGTGCCAAGGCCTTTGCCCAATACTCCCCGGTACTCTTTGAACTGGCCCAATACTGCCTTGAATTCCATCGCGCTTCTCAATTTCAACCTGCTGGTGCCAGATTAAAGCAAACATCAAGCCAACAATACAAGACATTGAAATGCAATGGATTTATTTTGACTACGTCAGAACTTTGTCATTTTCGATATTCGGCCGGAATGGGCAGATCTTTAGCCAGCGGCTGGGGACGGCGCCCCTGACCACGACGGAATTTCTTGAGCTGGAAGACATAGGCGAGCACCTGGGCAACCGCCGCAAACAGCCCTTCCGGGATCTCGTGGCCCAGCTCGGTTGAGTGGTAAATAGCCCGGGTCAAAGCCGGTGACGGCATGATGGGGATCTCGTACTCTCTGGCGATCTCCCTGATCTTCATTGCAATTTCATCGGTGCCCTTGGCTACGACCTTGGGCGCGGCACCGGGTTTGCCCGCATCATACTTGAGCGCTACCGAGTAGTGGGTCGGGTTGGTGATCACCACATCGGCCTTGGGCACATCCCCCATCATCCGGCGCATCGCCATCTGCATCTGCAACTGACGGATCTTGCCTTTTACCTCGGGCTTGCCTTCGCTGTCCTTGAACTCGTCCTTCACCTCCTGCTTGGTCATCTTGAGCTGACGCATGTGGTTCCACTGCTGGAACGGCACATCGATGGCCACGATGGGGAGCAGGGCACAGCAGAGGATGATCAACATCCAGAGAAACAGCTCCAGCGCATCGATAATGCCGCCGGGAAATCCCTCCATGGAGAGGTTTAGCAGGTGATTGAACTGGCTGGATAACATCCACCAGGCAAACAGGGTGATGAACACCACCTTGGCGATAGATTTGACCAGCTCGATCAGCGACTGCACCCCGAACATCCGCTTGATGCCGCTGAGTGGACTCAGCTTGCTCATCTTGGGCATCATGGCTTCGGTGGAGAAGTTCATCCCCCCCATCAGGGTGTTGCCAATAAAAGCGGCAATCGCCACCAGCGCAAACAAGAGTCCCAGCGGAAGCACCAGTTCCCCCAGCAGCGCCGGCACCATGGCGATCATGGCATTGGGATCGAAAGCCTGCTCCCGATCCAGAGTAAAGCCCATGGTGACGACCTTGATCATGGCAGTCGCCAGCGAGCCCTTGAGCATCAGCAGGCCAAATACCGCCGAGAGCAGAACGCTGGCGGTCCCCAACTCTTTTGAACGTGCAATCTGCCCTTTTTCACGGGCCTGTTGCAGTCGTTTGCCCGTGGGTTGTTCGGTACGTTCCTGGTCGGTATCAGCCATGAGCGCCTCCGAAGCACTGGGTGTTGATCAGCTCGCAGCTGACCTCCTGCACCCGCTCCCACATGATGTCGAAGTGACCGAGGAACCCGCCGATAGTGAGCCAGAGGATCAGCAGACCCGACATCATGCTGACCGCAAAACCGATACTGAAAATGTTGAGCTGCGGCGCCGCCCGGGTCATGACGCCAAAGGCGAAGTTGATTAAGAGCAAGGCGACGATGGCTGAGAGCGACATCACCAAAGCAGCCTGATACATCACCCCCAGAAACGCACTCAGGGTTTTCATGGACGAAACCGAAAGGCCGTGTTCGGAGACAGGCAGTGTCTCGAAACTAAGAATGACCAGCCGCAGCATTACCAGATGACCATCCAGCGCCAGAAACACCAAGGTCGCCAGCATCAGATAAAACTGACCCACCACGGGGGCCGACTGGCCATTCATCGGGTCCACCAGGGTGGCAAAACCCAGACTGGTCTGCATGGCGATGACCTGACCGGCCATCACGAAGCTCTCCATCAGAAACTGGGTCATCAGGCCGAGGGCAATTCCGATCAGCAGCTGCTGGCCCAATACCAGAAAGCTGCCGGCAGAGAAGAGTTCAATGGGGGGCATTTTCGGAAGCAGCGGGGCAATCAGAAAGGTGATGGCAAGCGCCAGCCCCATCCGTACCCGCGCAGGAGCAAGGCGGCTGCCGAACACCGCCATCACCATCAGCAGGCTGCTCACCCGTGCCAGCGGCCAGAGGATGGAAGACAACCACTCCATGATCAGAGCGGTTGTGTAGGTCATCCCACCACCTCGGGGATTTGATTGACCATCAGTATGAAGAAGTCCATCAGACTCTGCATTCCCCAGTGAGCACCAATTCCCAGGGCCAGCAGGGTCACGATAAGACGGGGCAGAAAGCTCAGGGTCTGTTCGTTGATGGAGGTGGCCGCCTGAAAGATGGCTACCACCAGTCCGATAGCAAGGCTGGGCAGGATCACGGCGCTGACCATGATATTGACCAGCCAGAGCGCCTCGCGAAAGACATCGACAAAGGTTTCAGGACTCATGTTCGGGCTCCTTGCGCTCGACCGGCTAACCGGCACCCAGTCCGAAACTGTTGGCCAATGACCCCAAAATGAGGTTCCAGCCATCCACCATCACGAACAGCATCAGCTTGAAAGGCAGCGAGACGATCATCGGCGAGAGCATCATCATCCCCATCGCCATCAGGATACTGGCCACCACCAGATCGATGACCAGGAACGGCAAAAACAGCATAAAACCAATCTGGAAGGCGGTTTTCAGCTCGCTGGTGACAAAGGCCGGGATCAACACTCGTAGCGGCACATCGGCCGGTTTCTCCACCTGCACGTTGGCGATCTCCATAAAGGTATTGAGATCCTTGATCCGGGTCTGGGCCAGCATGAACTGGTGGATGGGCAACTCGGCCCGCTCCAGCGCCTCCTTTGCCTGAATGGTTTCGGCCAGATAGGGCTGCAATGCCTCATCATTGATGCGATCCAGCACCGGCGACATGATGAAGAACGACATGAACAGGGCGATGCCGATCAACACCTGGTTGGAGGGACTCTGTTGCAGACCGATCGCCTGGCGCAAGATACCCAACACCACAATGATGCGGGTAAACGAGGTCATCATGATCACCATGGCCGGCAAGAAGGAGAGCGCGGTCATCAGCGCCAGCACTTGCAGGGTCAGGCTGTACTCCTGAGAGCCATCCCCCATGGTCTTGACGGTCACCGCCGACATGGCGTCCTGTGCCAGCGCAGGCCAGGAGCAAAACAGTGGTATCAGCAGGCTGACCAGCAGCCCCGTTTTCAGCCATAAGCCGTTAGCTTTTTTCATGCTTGCCCATCAATTTGCCAAGCTGCTGGGAAAACGCCTGCGGCTGGTTTTCATCCAGCGGCTCCTCCAGCCGGTAGAGAAAGTTGACCTGCTGCGGTGTTACGCCGACCAGCAGTTGCTGTTCGCCCACCTTGACCACCAGCAGCTTCTCTTTGTAACCCACCGGCAACGAGGCGATGACCCGCATCTGGCCGCCCCCCATGGCGGTCGCCAGCTTGCTCTTCTTGAGCAGAAAGCCCAGCACCAGAATGAGACCAATCACCATCAGACTGGAGAGCAACCAGGAGCTCAGACTAGGCACGTTGGCAGATGCCGCTGTCTCGGCAAAGGCCGGAACAGGCAGCAATAACAACAGGAGGCGCATCATTTGAGCTTCTTGATCCGTTCAATCTGGCTGATGACGTCGGTCAGGCGGATACCGAACTTGTCGTTCACCACCACCACCTCGCCGTGAGCGATCAGGGTACCGTTGACCAATACATCCAGCGGCTCGCCTGCAACACGATCCAGCTCCACCACCGAGCCCTGGTTCAGTTGCAACAGGTTGCGGATGCTGATCTGGCTGCGGCCCACCTCCATGGCGATAGTGACCGGAATATCGAGAATAGTGTCGAGCTTGCGACGCTCCTCGGCACTGATGGGGGCATCATCTTTCAACTCTTCCAGCGGGGCTGGCTTGGCTTCCGCCGTCACCTGCTCCTCCAGAGCCGCAGCCCAGGCATCAGCCATCAGATCCTCTTCCTCAGTTCCGCTCATCTTGTTTCCTTATGCTACTTCGTGACCGTTTACCGTAATAAACCGTCAATTATCGCTGTTGATCTTCGATACTGCGCTCGAGCTCTTCCAGCTCGGCCTCGCCATCAATTCGTACCCCGCCCCGGGTCACCAGATGCATCTCCGTCTTGACCCCTTCCGGACGTTTGAGCTTGTCGGTGATCTTGAGCGCCACATTATCCTTGGTGCGGCCCATCTTGGCGTGGAAAGTGGGCAAGTCCTCGACAAAAACCAGCAGATTTTCCGGCATATCGACCGGAATGATATCGCCGGGTCGCAGCTCCATCAGTTCACGCAGGGTGAGTTCGGTCTCCAGCAGCTTGGCCCGCAGCTCCACCTTGACGTCCATGATCTCGTCACGCAGCGCCTTGCTCCAACGTACGTCGGTATCCCCCTTGTCACTCTGCACACCGGCATCCAGCAGCTCGCGGATCGGCTCCAGCATGGAGTAGGGCATCGCCACGTGGAAGTCGCCGCCGCCACCATCGAGCTCGATGTGGAACGAGCTGACCACGATCACCTCGGTCGGGCTGACGATGTTGGCCATCGCCGGGTTCACTTCGGAGTCGAGATACTCGAACCCCACGTCCATCACCGGCGCCCAGGCATCCTTGTAATCCTCAAACACCAGTTTGAGCAGCATCTGGATAATGCGCCGTTCGGTCGGCGTGAACTCGCGCCCTTCAATCTTGGCGTGATAACGGCCATCGCCACCGAAAAAGTTCTCCACCAGAATGAAGACCAGTCGGGCCTCCATGGTGATGAGCGCCGTCCCCTTGAGCGGGCGGAACCGCACCATGTTGAGACTGGTCGGCACAAACAGGGTATGAACATACTCGCCAAACTTGAGCATCTGCACCCCGTTGATGGAGACCTCGGCGGTACGACGCATCATGTTGAACAGGCTGATCCGCATATGGCGGGCGAAACGTTCATTCACCAGCTCCAGCGTCGGCATGCGACCACGGACGATGCGGTCTTGGGAGGAGAAGTCAAACTGGGCTACGCCGGGGTCTCCAGCGCCGCCTATCTCTTCCTCTTCGACATCATCGACACCGTGCAAGAGGGCATCAATTTCGTCCTGACTTAACAGATCGCTCACGCTTCACCTACTGCATTACAAAGCCGGTAAACAGCACTTGTTCGATAACGGGGGAAGAGACCAGGTCCTTGAGCACCCGACGGCACTCTTCCAGTGAATCCTTGCGCAGCTTCTCCTTGCCTTCAAAGGTCATCAGCTGTTCGGCACTGGCTGCGCTGAATACCCGCAGCAAGGTGCCTTCAATCAGGGGGATATTCTGTTTGGCCAGCGTCTCGTCGGCGGTACCGCGCACCATCAGCTGGATCTTGATCTGCACCAGTCGATCTCGCTGGGCACCTGCGACGTTGAAGACAAAGGGGCGCGGCATACCGACATAGAGGGAAGGTTTAGGCGCTTCCTCCTTGGGTGCAGCCTCGGCACCTTCCGCCGCTTCAGCGGGCGGTTTATCGGAGCCGGAGAGCATCAGGAAGGCGCCAACACCACCACCGCCCAGCAAAATTACCGCCAGGGCAATGATAATGATCAGCTTCTTTTTCTTGCCCGCAGCCGGGTCTTTTAGCGTCAACTCGTTATCGTCAGCCATCCCTTGTCCACCCTAGTCTCAAACTTGTTCGATATCATAAACTTACTCGGGATTGCATCAAGCATAGAAATCAATTCCGGAACCGTTTGTCGATTCCACCAGCAAACTGGGGTTGGATGTGGTGAGTTCCCCTTCAACCAGCCCGTTACCGGACCGCGGCTGACCACTACTCTGGCCTTGCTGCCCCTGCCCGTTAAAGGTGGGCTGGCCCTGTTGCTGCTGTTGTTGCGACTGCTGCTGTACCTGCGTCTGACCAAGCTGGATCCCCTGCCCTGCCAGCATGTCACGCAGCCGGGGCATCGCCTGCTCCAGCATCTCGCGGGTCTGGCCATGTTGTACCACAAAATGGACGTTGGCCTGGCTGTCGGCGCCCATCTGGATCTGGATCTTCATCTTGCCAAGGCCGAGTGGGTCGAGCTGAATTTCCGCCTGTTGCAGTTTTTCGGCCAGCATCACATTGACCTTCTGGTGCAATTCGGCAGGTGCTTCCTGACTGGCCAGTTTCAAATGGGGTAAATTCTGCGGCTCACGGCGCAGCGTCGTCTCAGCGGCGGGCGCCCGGCTATCGGCTACCTGTGGCTGAGTCTGGCTGTTCTGGCCATGCTGAACGGTCTGGCTCGGGCTGCTCTCACTGTTAGATGTCGTCGCAACCAGGCTCTTCTCCGCCTCACCGGCCTTCGGTTTTACCTCAAGCGAAACCGCTTTTCGCACCTCGTCGGTGCCCGTCACTTCCATCTGTTTGATGCCGGCTGAAATGGTCGACAGCGGCGCTTGCGGCCCCTGAGATTCGGCCTGTGCCAACACCTGCTGCGGCGCCGCCATCACGGGGGCGGCAGCGCTATCGCTCTGAGTCGTCGCATTTGTCGTTACGCTGCTCTGGGCTGCGGCACTTTCTGCGGCACTTTGCGCCGTCATCACGTGCGCCGAACCTTGATTGGCGGCGGTGGCTGGCTGCTGGCTTCCCTCGGCAGCACTCTTTTCTGTCCCCTTGCCAGCTACCCCACTTCCATCCGCAGTTGCTGAAGTGGTTGCAGCGCCCGCCTCAGGCTGCTTGAGCCCCTCATTGAAGGCCTTGAGCGCGGCCCCCTGAGTCGCGGCTTGCGTCGCCTGCCCCTTGTTAGTCAAAGCATTGCTGGCGGCGAGATCGGATTTGCTGTCGCCAGCCTCTTTTGCAGCGAGTGACTCAGCGGATTTGGCAGTGCTTGCCGACTCATCGACCGGCAGCACCTTGGCCAGCTGGGCCATCCGCTCTGCCCCCGTGAGGGGCTTGGTGTGCTGGCCATCTGCTCCGAGGGTTTCTCCCTTGGCAGAGGCTTTCTCCCCGGACTGCCCATCCGCAGTAGTGGCGGCATCTTCACCTTCAGAGGAGAGAACGGCAGCAGAGGCATCGCCCTGCGCCACTACTCGCGCCGCTGAAGACGATACCGTGGTTTCTGGAGTCGAGTTGGCGGTCGTCGCCAGCGGCGACTGCGCCCCGGTCTGACCGGCAAGCTGGCTGGCAATTCTGGCAGCGGCAGGAGTCTGCTCGCCTTCATCAAGCGCAATCCCCTCCAGCTCACCCTCTTGCGGCAACGGATTGCCGTCTACCGCAGTGGCGCTCTGTTGGGCCGCCACCGCCAGCTGGGGAGTCACTAGCGAGGTATCGAGCTTGAGGGAGTCTTGCAGGCGCAGCAGAAAGTCGGTGGCAGGGACCTCCTCCACCTTGTTGTCGGCGTCAGGATCCTGCTCCTTGCTGGTCTCCTCTTTGGGAGAGGCGCTCTCGGTCGCCAAAGATTTGGCTGATCGGACATGGTTACCGCCCTGAGTGGCCTCGGCGGCGCCCTGTTCGCTGTTCCGGGCCTTGGCAATCAGGGTGGCGAAATCCCCCTTGCTGTCGCTGCCGGTTCCCCCATCGATACTTTTGCTCTCGACGGAACCGCTCAGAGGCGCTTTGTCCAACCCGTTGGCCGGAGCCGAAGGCGTTTGTGTCAACAGTGTCTGCATCATGATGGGATCCCTGAATTCTGGTGGCCCCCAAAGAGATGGCCGCCGACAATGTCCAGATCAGTGCAAGTTACAGGCCAGATTGATGAAAGCGTCGCAACATGGTGTACTCATCCAGCATCTTCTGCTCCTGACGCTGGGCTTTCTGCTGCTCACGGCTCGCCTGCTTCTCCAGCAACAGCTCTACCGCCTTGCGCCGCTGCTGGGCAGCCAGCCACTCTTCACGGCGCTGTTCCAGCGCCTGACGCACCTGCAACACCCCTTCGTACTGCTGGGTCGCAGCCTGTTCGAGCTTGTTGATAAAGGCGTGATACTGGGTGTTTTGCTGAGGTGAAATCCCCTGCAGGCCGCGATCGGTCCACTGCTGGTGATAGATCTGGCGGTACTGGTTGAGGGCATGTTGCTGATCCATGAACAGCTTGAGATCCTGCTGCGCCTTCACCAGCGCCAGCGCACACTGCTGCTCCGCCTCCACCAGCCGATCGGCCAACAATACCAACCCTTTACTCATCGTCGACCTCTCTGTTACCGACCATCATCAGCGCATCAATGGCATCGCCACCATCTGCAAGGCTTGCAGGCCATCATCGTAGTGAATGACCTCGCGCATCCCCTGCTGCAAGAACTGATCCAGATAGGGTTTTTGAATGATGGCGCGGTCAATACGCGGATCGGAACCCTGACTGTAGGCGCCGATGGTGATGAGATCCCGGTTCTGCTGATAGAGGGAGTAGAACTGCTTGAGGGTGCGCGCCAAATCCATATGTTCCGGCGAGGTCACCATGGGCATGACCCGGCTGATGGACTTCTCGATGTCGATAGCCGGATAGTGGCCCGCATCGGCCAGCTCGCGCGACAACACTATGTGGCCATCGAGGATCGCCCGCGCAGCATCGGCAATGGGATCTTGCAGGTCATCCCCCTCGGTCAGGACGGTGAAGAAGGCGGTTATGGAGCCCTGGCCGTCACTGCCGTTACCCGCCCGCTCCACCAGCGCCGGTAATTTGGCAAATACCGACGGTGGATAGCCCTTGGTCGCTGGCGGCTCGCCCACCGCCAGCGCGATTTCACGCTGGGCTTGGGCATAACGGGTCAGTGAATCCATCAAGAGCAGCACATTAAGCCCCTGATCGCGAAAATACTCGGCGATGGCCAGCGCCGTTTCACACCCCTTGAGCCGCATCAGCGGCGAGGCATCAGCGGGAGCCGCTACCACCACGGAGCGGGCTCGCCCCTCCTCTCCCAGAATGTCTTCGATAAACTCTTTCACTTCCCGGCCCCGTTCACCGATGAGGCCGACCACCACCACATCCGCCACCGAGCCGCGAGTCATCATGCCAAGCAGCACCGATTTACCGACACCGGAACCGGCAAACAGCCCCATCCGCTGGCCCTGCCCCACCGTCAGCACGGCGTTAATGGCGCGTACCCCCACGTCCATCGGTTGATGGATCGGGCGGCGAGAGAGCGGGTTGATGCGGTGCTGAGCAAACTGCACGGTCTGGGAGGAGAGAATGGGGCCGAGCCCATCGAGTGGCTGGCCGATGCCGTCGATGACTCGGCCTAGCAGGTTCATGCCGACCGGAATGCCGTGCTCTTCGGTGATGGGCACCACCCGGGCACCGGGGATCACCCCCTTGAGCTGCTCGCTCGGCATCAGATAGAGGCGATCGCCAGAAAAACCGACCACTTCAGCCTCCAGCGTCCCATCAAGGGTATCGATGCGGCAGAGGGCACCGATGGCGGCACGGCAGCCGATGGCTTCGAGGGTCAGCCCCACCACCCGGGTCAATTTACCGGCGACCGGCGGTTTGGGGGCGCTGTCGCGTACCTTGTACCCTTGCAACCGGTTCAGTAGCGAGCCGCTCATCTGGCCTCCTGAGAGCTAAAAAGTGCAGCCGGACAGCAACGTCCGGCATCGGTTATGGGCGTGAGTCCTGCGAAGCCGGTTTCTGCGACGCATTGTCCCGCAAGAAGTTGCGCAGCAACTGATCGATGCGCCCGGAGAGGGTCAAATCGATGCTGGATAGCTCGGTCGCCAATTGCAGATCGCCGGGGGAGAGGGTGGGATCGCTCTGCAATCGCCAGTGGCGCTTGGCGCACTCTTCGGCGCCAAATGCCTGTTCGATTCGCGCTATATCGTCGGGATGCAACATCAGAGTCACCCCCTGTTCGGCGGCAGGCAGCAAGGCCAGCCCCTCTTTAAGCGCCTCCAGCAAAATGCGGGGGGAGGTCTCCGCTTCGTGACGAATGAGCGCGCGGGCCAGTTGCATCACCAGCGAGACCAGCTGCTGCTCCACCGCCTGATCCAGCTCGTTAAGCGGATTGGCAAGGCGGGCGGCGAGCCCCTGCCAGTGGGCGATCTCCTGCTCCACCAGCTCGCGGCCCATGGCCAGTCCCTCCTCGCGCCCCTGTTCGAGACCGGCAGAGTGGCCCTGTTGCAATCCTTCCAGCTTGCCCTCTTCCATTCCCTTGGCATAACCGGACTCGCGCCCCTCTGCCATCCCCTCTTCCCAGGCGGCCTGACGGATCGCTTCAAGCTCTTCGGCGGTGATGCTGGGGGTCGGCTCCTGTTCGGGCTCCGGCTCCATCACCTCCTCTTCCTGCTGATACCAGTCAGGGGCCAGGCCGAGGGCATTGGTAGGCGCCCCCGCCTCTACCTCGACCTCCATCTCGGGCCAGCCCCAGGTCTCAACCCGGGCATCATCACCCTCGGGGCGCACATAACCACGCAGTTTGTTGTTCATGCTTTGCGCGGCTCCTCACCACTGCCTGATGCGGGCTTGGCATCGCAATTCTGTTTATGGGCCATGGCTTAGAGGAACTCCTCGCCGCCACCGGCACCCAGCATGATTTCGCCAGCATCCGCCAGACGACGGGCGATGGAGAGGATCTCTTTCTGGGCCGCTTCCACTTCGGAGACCCGGATCGGCCCCATGGCCTCCAGATCGTCCGCCAGCATTTCGGCCGCCCGTTTGGACATGTTCTTGAAGATCTTCTCGCGCATCTGATCGTCGGAGCCCTTGAGGGCGCGTTGCAGCAGATCCCCAGGCACTTCCCGCAGCATGGTCTGGATGCCACGATCGTCCACATCGATGAGGTTCTCGAATACGAACATCAAATCCTGGATCTGCTGGCTCATCTCTTCGTCCGACTCGCGGATGGAGTCCATCAGCTGGCCTTCGATATTGGTATCCAGATAGTTCATGATGTTGGCGGCAGCCTTCAGGCCGCCCATCTTGGCTGCCTGGGCACCGGCCGCACCGGCGAACTGTTTCTCCATGATGTCGTTCAACTCTTGCAGTGCCGCCGGTTGTACCTCTTCGAGGTTGGCGATACGCATCACCAGATCGAGGCGCACCTGCTCCGGGAACTGGCTCAGGATCTCGGCGGACTGTTCAGGCTCCAGATAGGAGAGCACGATAGTCTGGATCTGCGGGTGTTCGTTCTGGATGATGCTGGCCACCTGACGGGCATCCATCCACTTGAGCGAATCGAGGCCACGGGCGCCGGAACCGAGAATGATCTGGTCCACCAGATTGCTCGCCTTGTCCTCGCCAAGGGCCGCCACCAACGCCTTGCGCACGAAGTCTTCGCTGCCGATACCGATGTTGGTGTACTTCTGGATATCGTCGATGAATTGACGGTGCACCGCCGCCACCCGATCGTGACTGAAGTCGGACATGGAGGCCATCGACATACCGAGCCGCTGCACCTGCTTGGGCTCGAGATGACGGAAGATCTGGGCGGCATCCTCTTCATTGAGGCTCAGCATCAGCACCGCAGCCATCTCCATCCCCGACATCTGGTCGAGGATCTGGCGCTGACTGTCGGTGATGTCATTGCCGGTGACTTGACTCTTCTTTTCTTCAGGCATCTTTGTTCGTTACCCATTCTTTAATGACCTGAGCGGCCAGATCCGGCTCGTTCGCCACCAGCGCACGTACCGCCTTGAGCAAGTCTTCGTCACGGTGCAGATCCGGCAGTTTCAGCTGGCCATCGCGTACACCAAATACCTGATCGTTCTCGACTTGTGCTGACAGCAGACTCAACTCGTCGTCGCCACCCAGTACGGTGTGGTTGTCGAAATCCACTTCCCCTTCCGGTTTGGCATCCGGATAGAGCAGTCGCTTGAGCATGGGGCGAACCACGGTGACGATCAAGACGATGATCACCAGTACCGAGGCGGCAATCCGCACCGCACGCCAGAACCAGGGCTGATCGTAGAGCGGCACTTCGGCCACGGTATCCAGCTCTGGGCGATTGAACGGAATCGCGACCACCTCAAGGGTATCACCACGGGTCACATCAAAGCCAAGGCCACCGCTCAGCAAACGACGCAATGTATCGAGTTCTGCCTGGGTGCGCGCCTCACGAGTCACGGCCCCGTCGGCACCGGGCACCGCTTTGTAATCCACGGCAACCGAGACGGTCATGCGGCGAATGCCACCCATCTGGCGACGGGTATGGCTGACGGTGGTATCCAGCTCGAAGTTGCGGGTTGCCTCTTTGCGGGAACGGCCAGAAGCGGCAGCGCTGGCACCATCACCACCGGTCGCCTCCTCGGGAATATTGGAGGCGGCAGGGGGTTGGTTGGAGAGGGCGCCGGGCACACCACCGTTGCTGCCGCTGGCGCTGTTCTCTTCCATGGTCATTTCGGAGCGCACAGCAGGCAGATCCGGGTTGTAAGTCTTGCGGGTCTGCTCCTGCTGGGAGAAGTCGAGGGAGAGATCCACTTCCGCCGTATAGTTGTCGGCCCCCAGCACCGGGATCAGGATGGCGTCAATTTTTTGTTTGTACTCCAGCTCCTGCTTTTGCTGCATGGCAAACTCTTTGCGAGTCTGGGCCGAGATTGGGTCTTGCGAGCCGGAGTTGAGCAGGCGGCCATTCTGGTCGGTGACGGTGACGCGGGTCGGCTCGAGACCGTGCACGGCAGAGGCAACCATATCGACGATGGAGTCCACCTCCCCCTGCCCCAGCGCCGCCCCTTTCAGGTTGAGCACCACGGTGGCACTGGGTTTGCGTTCGTTGCGGGCAAACACGTTGTCTTTCGGGATAGCCAGCAGCACCTGGGCCTTGGCCACATTCTGGAACTGTTCGATGGCGCTCGCCAGCTGGCGCTCGCGGCTCAGCTTCAGACGTTCGCTCTCCATCCGCTGGCTGACGCCGAAACTGGAATCTTTCAGCAGGATATCTTCACCACCGATGTTGCTATCGGTGGCATTGGCAAGACCGGCACGGGTCAGGGCCAGCTGGATAGTGGGGTAGCTTTCGGCGTTGACCAGCACGCTCTTGCCATCCACCTCATAGGGAATTTTCTGCTGATCGAGGAAGTCGAGAGTCTTCACCAGCTCCTGGGTGGTGTAGGTGCCGAGGGGACGCATATCCGGCTCCTTGCCCCACAGCAGGATAAACACCGCAATGGCCAGACAAATGGCAAGCCCCAGGATCAGGGTGATTTGCCGCAGCACATCGGTGTTGGACAGGAACCCCAGCGCCGAACTCTTCTGCTCATTTTCATCGAGGGCGGCGGTGCCCTCATCGTTTATCAGCAGATCGCCGTTTTGGTCAGTAGCCACGATTTATGTCCTTATTGCTGACATGTTCATGATGTTCAGTCGTCATGGTTTATTGGCGTCGCTTATACCGGCATGTTCATGATGGTCTTGTAGGCATCGACCATCTTGTTGCGCACCTGTACCGTGGCTTCAAAGGCGATGGACGATTTTTGGCCCGCGATCATCACCTCGGCCAGATCCACCGACTTGTCACCCATATCGAAACGGGTACGCAGATCATTGGCGGCGCCTTGCAGTTCGTTGACGTTGCCAAGCGCCTGTTGCAGCAGCAGACCAAAGTCGGAGGTTACCTGACGACCGGGTTGTGCCAGCGGCGTTGCGCCTGCTTCGATCTTGAGCGCCTGCATCTCTTGCATCAGGCTGCTTGCACTAATTTCCATTTTCCATCCCCAGACAAATCATTGACGCTGGCATGCAACAAGCAATTAGAGTGCCAATGCGTTAAAAACGCGACGAGGATGAGTGGCCAGACCAGGCCGGACGGGTTCGACAACGGCAGGTGGCTCTGATTAAATCCGACTCTGACGCCCACTTTTGCTGGCTGGCAAGGAGTCCGCTCTGGATTATCGCAAACCCGTGTTCAAGGCGATGGACTACATCAGCCACCATCTGGATGACAATCCGGGCCTGGATGAGGTCGCAGCGGCGGCGGCCATCTCCACCTTCCACTTCCACCGTATTTTCAAGACGATGGTCGGCGAGACCATTGCCGGATTTACCCGGCGCCTGCGTATGGAGCGCGCTGCCCGTCGCTTGCTCGCCTCCCCCCAGAGCGATATCACCACCCTCGCACTGGCCGCCGGGTTCTCCAGCTCCCAGAATTTCGCCAAGGCCTTTCGCCTGCACTTCGCCATGAGCCCCTCGGAATACCGCCTGCAGCAGGGGGGAAACTGGAAAAGCAAGATTGGAAACGATCCCCTTCCCTTTGACACCTATGATGGCTTGGTCATGCACCCGGTCACCGAACACCCGGGTCTGTTGCAGGGGGCAAGCGTCAGGCTGATGCCCGCCCGGCGCGTTGCGTACATGCGCCGCCTGGGCCCCTATGGCAAGGAGACCTGTGAGCAAGCTCATCGGGATTTGCTCGCGCTGTTCGCCTCAGACGAGGCGATGACACCGGCGGGTACCCTGAGTCTCTATTGGGATATCCCCGATATCACCGATGAGACCCGTTGCCGTACTGACGTCTGCATCGAGCTGGGGCCAGAGATCCACGCTGGGCGCCAGTTAACCACCCAGACCATCGCCGCGGGCCCCTATGCGGTATGTCAGTTTATCGCTCGCGGCGATCAACTGGTTGCCTGCTGGGAGACGGCGTTTCGCTGGGTAGTGGGTCAAGGGCTGAACTGCGACGATCGTCCGTGTTACGAGCAATACCACGCAGGCACGGACTCCGACCGGGATCATTACGTGTTTGATATCTGTATCCCGCTGATCAACCGATAAGCCGATACCTCATTTCCATTTACCCACTTCGGTGCCTTCGGGCACCGAAGCGACGGAGTCATGCCCATGAATATCAAAACGCTGTTTCTAGCCAGCCTGCTGGTAACGCTTCCCGCTGCCGCCAATGCCCAGTCACAGAGCCAGACGCTGATCTTTGGCGGCACCATCTACAGTGGTGATCCGGCGAACCTTCACCCGGAAGCGGTCGGCATTGAAGGTAAAAAGATAGTGGCAGTCGGCAGCTATCAGGAGGTCAGTGCCCGCCTCGGCAACCATGCCAAGCGTCTTGATCTGAAAGGAAAGTACTTGATGCCAGGGCTCATCGACAGCCATGTTCATGCGGCATTTGCCGGTTTTCAGGGGATGACGGTTAACTTTCCTGACGCCATGAGTGAGGTTGAGCAGGTGCAGCAATTTCTGACCCGCAGCAAGGATGATCCCCGCCTGACACTGGGCGATGTAGAGCTATACAGCAATGTCTCCCTCGACTACTGGCATCAGCTTCCCCTGCTCGATCAGGTGTTCAATGGCCCGCAATACCGGCAGATCCCGGTAGTGCTTGCCGGTTCGGATGCCCACACCGGTTGGGCCAATCAGGCCATGCTGCGCAAGGCTGGCATTGATGCCGACACCCTTGCCGGTCGTTATGCTCCGCTGAAAGGTAATTTTGGCCTCACCCCATCCGGCAAGCTCAATGGCTTTGCCTCGGAAGGCGGCTGGGATGCCATCCTCAAGGCGCTGCCCCCCGTCAGCGACGAGACGATTGCCAGTGCCATCATAGCCGCCGCCAAACAACTCAATCAGGTGGGTATTACCGCCTGGATGGACCCTATCAGCAACATTCGCCCCCTCGCCCCCATCTTCAACGCCGAGCCGGATCGCCGGGATACCGGCCTGCTGCCGGCGTACAGCATGCTTTCCCGGGAAGGCAAGCTGACCGGACATGTATCCGCACTGGCACTGGTGGGGATACATGCCTCACCCACCATCATCGATGACGTATTGGCGCTGCAACAGCAGTTTCAAGATGCCCCGGACGTTAAACTGGTGGGGATCAAGATCCTTCAAGATGGTGTCATCGAGTATCCATCCCAGACCGCCAAGTTGAGCGAGCCCTACCTCAACCGTCCCGGTTACAGCGGCAAGGACGATCTGGACAAACAGCGTTTCAACGAGCTGATCCGCACCGCGGATGCCCATCAACTTATCGCTCACTTTCATGCCATCGGCGATCGGGCCGTCCGTGAATCCCTCGATGCCATCGCCTATGCCCGGGCCCACAATCGGGATCACCGCTTGCTGCACAGCATCACCCATCTGGAGGTGGTGAGCCCGGCCAGCATTGCCCGTTTCAAACCGCTCAATGTGGCCGCATCGATGCAACTGTTGTGGGCCGGTAAAAACGTGGCGACCACACTGCTGCTTGAAGGAAAAGTGCCCCCGGCACTGCTAGCCCGCCTCTATCCGGCAGGCAGCTTGCTGCAAAGCGGCGCCATTATCGCCGGTGCCAGTGACTGGCCGGTCTCCAGCCCCAACCCTTTCCTCGCCATGTATACCGCGATCACTCGTCAAGGGGAGCTTGGCTTGCTGCCCCCCGCCAGCGAGCAGATCAGCCGTCAGGCCATCTTGCAGGCCTATACCCTCAACGCCGCCAAGGTAATTGGACGGGAGAAAGAGATTGGCTCCATCAGCGCGGGCAAGAGTGCTGACCTGATCTTGCTGGATCGCAATCTGGAACAGGTAGCAAGCGAAGAGCTCAAAGAGACCAAGGTGATCTGGACCATGTTCAAGGGCAAGCAGGTCTATTCAGCCCACTGACACCGAGAGAACAAACAGGCCCGCACTGCGGGCCTGTTGGCAAGATCACGACAAGCGCATGGCGTGCAGTGAGCAACCGATAACGGCGGTATTAGCGGCTCGTTTCAGTCAAGTCCTTGTCAATCCAGTACTTGGAGCCGGAGATATTGGCATCGAGCAGCAAGCCCTTCTCACCAATCTGGTAGATGGCCATGCCGCCATTGTATTTGGCGGTAAGCTCGGCGCTCTCCTTGCCGGCCACCACGCCCACTTCGGAGGTAGCTTCCCACCCCTTGGTCACGAAGGCATCGAATCTGGCCTTGTCTTCAAACAGGATCACCTGCTGATAGAACTTGCCGCCAATCCCGGCCGCCAGACCCGCCCCAAACATCTTCATATAGGTGTGCTTGCCGGTTTTGCGATTGACCGCCACCCCGGCCCCCTGATTGGTATGCAGCATCAGGGAGAACTTGCGCGAATCGAACACTGCATAGCCATAAGCCTTGTCAAACAACAACTTGGCTGATGGCTGCTCGTTGAACAACCGGATCAGCGCAGTGTCGGCCATGGTATTGAGCGCGATCCTCGCCTCTTTCGCCGTCTTGGGGTTGAGCATCTCGTTGAGCTCCTTGTCGGCCGCCTTCAGCCACTCCTTACCGGTCGCGATGCTCTTGTCGGTCCAGACACCGGCGGTATTGAACGCCTCTTCACCCCATGCAGAGATGGAAGCCCAGCTCTTCTTGGAGAAATCGCTGACATCCTGCCACACCTCCTTGCTGGTCTCGCTCACTGCCGCTCCCAGATCGGACGCTGCGGCCTTGAGCTTGGCCCAGTCGGCATAACAGGGTGAGAAGGCCAGACTCAGTGACAGGGCCAGCAACCAGTTACGTTTGTTCATTTTTTCACTCCCGTATTGTCGAGTGTCTGGGTTATCTGGTGCGATCATCTACAACAGGCTACCCGCTGAAAATCACTCACGCATTATCGGAAGGGGAATCCGGTTAAGCAATCATTGAGTCCTGCTTATCCCGCCACAGCCCGACAGCAGTTAACAAAAAGGCTGCTCATCAAAGAGGAGCAGCCTTGTTAAGCACAGTAAAACCGGACGGGCTTATTCGACCATCATCACCTTGCAGGTGTTGGTACTACCCACGGTTTCCATCTTGTCACCGTGAGTCAGCAGCACCATGTCACCGCTTTGCAACAGCCCCTTATCCTTGAGCACGGCCAGCGCGTCGCGGCACACTTCGTAGACCGGTTTGGTCTCGTCACCGTCAAACATCACCGGAGTGACGCCACGGTAGAGATTGGTCCAGGCCAGGGTCTTGTTGTGGGGAGACATGGCGAAGATCGGCAGACCGGAGCTGATACGGGACATCAGCAGCGGCGTGGTGCCGGACTCGGTCAGTGCCACGATCGCCTTGACCCCTTCCAGGTGGTTGGCCGCATACATGGTGGACATGGCTACAGCTTCTTCAACGGAAGTGAAGGTGTAGCTCATGCGGTGGTTGGAGACGTTCAGGCTCGGGTGCTTTTCGGCACCGACACAGACGCTTGCCATGGAGGTCACTGTCTCGATGGGGAACTGACCGGCGGCAGTCTCGGCGGAGAGCATCACCGCATCGGTACCATCCAGCACGGCGTTGGCCACGTCCATAACTTCTGCACGAGTCGGCAGCGGCGCATTGATCATCGACTCCATCATCTGGGTAGCGGTGATCACGACGCGATTCAAACGACGGGAGTGGCGGATCAACTTCTTCTGTACGCCAACCAGCTCGGGGTCACCGATCTCGACACCCAGATCGCCACGAGCGACCATCACAGCATCGGAACCGAGGATGATGTCTTCCATCGCCTCATCGGTGGCGACGGTTTCGGCGCGCTCAACCTTGGCCACGATCTTGGCATTGGAACCGGCTTCGCGGGCCAGTTCGCGGGCGTAGCGCAGATCGTCGCCACAGCGCGGGAAGGAGACAGCCAGATAGTCCACATTCATGCGGGCCGCGGTCTTGATGTCTTCCTTGTCTTTCTCGGTCAGGGCCGGAGCGGAGAGACCGCCCCCTTTCTTGTTGATGCCCTTGTTGTTGGAGAGCGGCCCGGCCACGGTCACCGTGGTGTGAATGCGGGTGCCTTCAACCTGCTCGACCTTCAGCTGCACACGACCATCGTCCAGCAGCAGGATGTCGCCCTGCACCACATCGTCTGGCAGGCTCTTGTAGTCAATACCGACCTGCTCCTGACAACCTTCACCCTTGCCGAGTGCAGCGTCGAGAATGAACTTGTCACCGATGGCCAGATAGATTTTGCCATCCTTGAAAGTGGAAACACGGATTTTCGGGCCTTGCAGATCACCCATGATGGCGACGTGACGACCGAGCTTGGCAGCAATGTCACGCACCTGATTGGCGCGCAGGATATGGTCTTCAGCAGTGCCGTGAGAGAAGTTCATCCGCACCATGTCGGCCCCGGCGCGGATGATCCCTTCAAGGATCCCTTCGCGGTCGGTAGCCGGACCGAGTGTGGTTACAATCTTTGTACGTCTAGGCATGAAAGACTCCAATATGAAGTTGATATGACTTGAGATTCTGCCCCATCAAGCCCATGGCTCGATGCACCCGTTTGCAAACCATCTGGGTGGTTTTTGTTATTAAATTACAATACTACACCAAGGCGGGTGGCATAGACAGTCGGGGGCCGGAGCCCCCGACGGTTCAGGAAGAGTGCGGGGTTTCGAAGCGGGATTCGCGCAATCCCTCTTTTACTTTCTTCAGATTTTCGCGAAATTTCATCCCCCGGCGCAGGGTAAAACCGGTCGCCAGCACATCCACCAGCGCCAGCTGGGCGATGCGGGATGCCATCGGCATATAGACATCGGTATCTTCCGGCACATCCATGGAGAGCACCAGATTGCACTCGCGGGCCAGAGGGGAGTCCTTGGCGGTCATGCCGATCACGGTGGCGTCGTTCTCGCGGGCCAGCGCGGCGATTTCGACCAACGCCTTGGTGCGGCCGGTGTGGGAGATCAGCACCACCACATCCCCTTCGCTGCTGTTGATGCAGCTCATGCGCATCATGACGATATCGTCAAAGCTCACTACCGGAATGTTGAAGCGAAAGAATTTGTTCTGGGCATCGCGGGCAACGGCGGAGGAGGCGCCAAGGCCGAAGAAGCTGATCTTCTTGGACTGGGTCAGGATATCGACGCAGCGGTTGATGGCAGAGATATCCAGGCTGTTTTTGGCGGCATCCAGACAGGCCATGGTGGATTCGAAAATCTTGGCGGTGTAGGTATCGGGCCCATCTTCCGCTTCCACATGACGATTTACGTAAGGGGTGCCATTGGCCAGGCTCTGGGCCAGATGGAGTTTGAAATCAGGAAAGCCCTTGGTATCGAGACGGCGGCAAAAGCGGTTGACGGTCGGTTCACTGACGTCGGCCATCTTGGCCAGAGCAGCGATGCTGGAGTGGATGGCGGTCTGGGGAGACGCCAGGATCACCTCGGCAACCTTGCGTTCTGATTTACTGAAACTTTCCAAGTTGTTCGTAATTTTATCAAGGGTATTCATCATCACCACCAGGCGTTTTTGTAATTTAGCTTCAGTGTCTTTGCACTCAATCTACGGCTAAGCAAGTTTCCATTCAAGCTAAGGACTATACAAGACAAGCGGTTATGGCAACTAACGCCTGCCATACAAAGTATGACTCATCTCTAATTATTTCGTACTTTTCGTTACAAAACGTCACCTAGCCATGAAAGCGCTTACAAATGTTGCAAAGCAACAACACTGTGAGCAGGCGCACGTTTGTATCGATCCGACGGGTGAGCAAGCCTGAGCTCGGATAGAATGGGCCGTCATAATCCAACAATAATCTCGGGACACCAGAGTCGTCCCCATCCTGTAACGAAGGAGTTGTTATGCAGCATACCCATGCGCTGGTCGGCGATGTCGGCGGCACCAATGCGCGTCTGGCCCTGTGTGAGCTGGCTACCGGTACTATCTCTCAGGCAAAGACCTACTCAGGTCTGGCCCATCCCAGCCTTGAAGCCGTGGTACGCCTCTATCTGGAAGAACACAAGGTTCAGGTGGCTGAAGCCTGCATCGCCATCGCCTGCCCCATCAACGGTGACTGGGTTGCCATGACCAACCACAGCTGGGAGTTCTCCATCAGCGAGATGCAGAGCAATCTCGGGCTGGCACGCCTGCAAGTGATCAACGACTTTACTGCGGTCTCGATGGCTGTGCCGGTATTGGCTGAATCGGATCGCATCCAGCTTGGCGGCGCCGCGCCGGTAGCGGGCAAACCCATCGCCATCTATGGTGCGGGCACCGGCCTTGGGGTCGCCCATCTGGTCAAGGCGGGTGAGCAGTGGCTGAGCCTGCCGGGTGAAGGTGGTCATGTGGATTTTGCTGCCAACACCGAAGAGGAAGATGCGGTGCTGCAGGTGATGCGAGGCGAATTGGGCCATGTCTCGGCAGAGCGTTTCCTCTCCGGCCCGGGCCTGGTCAATCTCTATCGCGGGCTGGTGAAATCCGATGGCCGTGAGCCAGAACCGTTTGCCCCCAAAGACATTACCGAGCGCGCACTGGCCGGGGAGTGCCTCGATTGCCGTCGCACCCTGAGCCTGTTCTGCGTGCTGATGGGCCGCTTTGCCGGCAATCTGGCCCTCAATATGGGTACCTTTGGCGGCGTCTATATCGCAGGTGGCATAGTGCCGCGCTTCCAGGAGTTCTTTACCGGTTCCGGTTTCCGGGTCGCCTTTGAAGACAAGGGGCGCTTCAAGTCCTACCTCAAGGAGATCCCGGTGTTTCTGATCACCCATGAAGGGCCGGGGCTGCTCGGTGCGGGCGCTTACTTGCGCCAGTCGATGGGGATCACTATCTGATTGAAGAGGGGAACGAGGCGGGATCATCCATGGTTCAGCCTCGATTCAGTGTGAATGGCATAAAGTAGCCGCACGTAACCAAGAGTGTTGTGCTTCACAAGGAGTGGAAAGCGACTCTCATCCGCTGGATACGTTTGTCACCTGACAAGCCTGAACTGTTTCAACCGGCCTTTTGGCCGGTTTTTTTTGCTTCAAAAGCAGTCACTTGTAACTTCGCTAACCCACCCTCATGACCACATGTGACCAATTTCATGGTCACAGCAACCTAAATGTTGTCTCGGTATCACCCTTTATGTACATTAAAACAGTCACCCGAATGATTTGATTTGCTTTTCGGGTTATTGATGAACAAGGAGAGACATCATGGCAAGTTTCGACACACTGAAAAGTGGAACGATCAGAGTTCGTATTTTGGTGAAAAACGGTTCAAAATCAGAGAGATTACAGAAGACATTCCCTTCCATGGAGGAAGCAAGAGTGTGGGCCGATAAGGTTGAGTCAAGGAACGCAGTTGTTTGTAACGTGCCAGAGTCAGTGACTGTTGATGACCTGCACAAAGCACACCTACTAAGAGCTGTTGGGCCATCGACTATCGAGCGCGAAGAGGGTCACTATAAGCACCTCAAGCCAACATTCGGTAAGAGCATCCCAGAGCGACTGACCCAAAGCGATGTGGATAAATACATAGAGAAGGCATTGAAGACACGACACTGGAATACGATCCGCCGTGAGGTAATCTACCTCAAGTCGTTGCTCAAACGAGTGGAGTCTAACCCGCTTGCCAACCTCAAGGTAAAGGGCGAAATCACTTCGGTGAAGCGCCCTATTACCGCCTCGGATTACAAGGCGCTACTAGAAGCCACAAGGGAAAAGAACCGCTGGATAATTCGGCTCTTGATGGAGAGCGGCTGGCGGCGAGCAGAGATCTGGAGTTTGCGTCCCTGCGATGTGCGGCTGGAGGATAACATTGCAGACTTCCCCGATGCGAAAACACATGACGAACGAATGAGAACCTTTACCGATGATTGCCGACTCTTGCTGGAGCAAGTCATCAAAGAGCATTTGGAGAGTGGTCGTAAGGATACCGAGCGACTCTGCCGATTTAGTCGCCCTAATGGCATCAGTGTCATGTTCATTAGATCCCGCGAGAAGGCAGGACTTGGAGATCATGTCCACCCTCACAACTTCCGGCACGGCTTTATCACCAGGGCTCAGAACTTTTTCGGCCTAACCGTCTCGGATGTAATGATGTTCACGGGCCACCGAGATAAAAAGACCGTCATGCGCTACACACAACCGATGGTGGAGGTAGCGAGAGCCAAGATGAAGGGAGTCCGGCGAACCGAGGTTGGCCAAGTGAAAGAAGAAAATTGGGATTGACCATGCCAACAAAAAGCCCCTCGATTGAGGGGCTTTCTATTAGAACGAAGAGACGGCCTTCATCGGTAGCAATGGATCGTCATTGCAAGCCATGAGGGCGTCCCGCTCCACGTAGCTCGTCTGCATAGCGCCCCGACCTAAGGGGTGCCACACCAAGAACATGCTGCCCTTGTTGTTGCCTCGCGCCGGTTCGCCGGTCTCGGGGTGCAGGAAGGACAAGCGCCCGCCTGTTACAACCACCACCTCCTGACAAGTCGCCTTCGCTTTCTTGAACCAGCCGGTTGATTGGTCGAGCATGACCAGCATGACCGTCCCGATGCCTTCCGCTCTGGCCTCGTTCGCTGCGTCCACCCATGGGCCAATGTTGCTGTACGGCGGATTGCACCACGGATATTCCCCAAGCATAGCGAACCACGTCCACGGCGTAGCCAAGGCGTTGTGGCGCTCGTCTATGAAGATGGGCAACTGGGTGTTGATGACACTGGCCGCAACGTCCACAACCAACGGATAGCGGGCCGCCATGTACTGGAACACCGGTCTCGGTGTGCGGTAGTGGTCGCGGTTCATTGCGCCCCCAATGTTAACGAGAGGCTATGTTGCGCCTCCCCTCGGAGTTGGAACTCTTCGAGAGCCAAGGTGCGCTTATCAACCCTGCGCTTTGCCAACCCGCGCCCGTGGAAACTCCCCTCGTTTGCCGAGTCCATTGCGCGGAGAGTGTGATCGTTGATGCGCCGATTCAACTCGTCACGCTTGCGGATCATGGTTTCCATCCAGTCGAAGGCGTTGATGAACGCCTCTTTGAATGCGCCCGCTTTGGCTCCTGTAAAGCCCATGATAAGGAACACACAGCCGTTGCGAGTAATCAGGTACTGAGGTTGTATGTCGCCATTTTTATCAATGAAATCAGTCGGCTCAAAATTGCGACGACTAAAAACTTCACTGCATGGGAGCTGACGAATGGCTCGCAGCACGTTCTTGTGGCTCTTTCCAAAGATGTCCGCAATGATGCGAGAGTTGGTCACGACCTGATCGCCTTTGACCGAAACCAATGCGCGGAACACGCCCTCGTCCAGTTGGTCTTCCACGGTATTCGCTGTGACTTCAAACATGGTGAATCCCTTCAAGATGTAAGAGAGCCAAGTAGAGAATGCGCCAGTGCTTGAGGCGCATCACGACTAGGCTGTCGTCTGTTGTCATTCGGTTGCGCCGGTTGATGACCACCGGCACTTCCGGCCCTCTGCTTCTGGCCAAGCTGCGCTCTGCTTGCGCCATCGCCTCCAAGAAGTTGAGGCGCTCCACGCGCTTGGCCTCGACATGAAGAAGGGGCGTCCCCACTAGGTCAGCCCCTCCGGTCATGCGCTCGTTCACACCACCACCACCCGATAACGGCATCATCAGGTGACAGGCCCAAGAGAGTGTTGATGCTGCCATACGACAGACCTTCCTCGATGCACTCCCGAAAACGGGCGTCCAGTTCATCCGTCCATTGGAAGGTGAAGGACGGGCGGTAGAACAGGTGCTTCTGGGTGACAAGGCGCTTCCAGTGCTCAATGCTGGGATCTCCTGCAATGAGGCCACCGGCACGGACACGACCGGCATCATCATCCCAAGCGGGTGATGTGGCAGGATGGGGAGTCTTGCTTGGGCCAAGTTGGTGAAGAACTCATAACGCAAACTCGGGCCTTGATTGGAGACGAGAATGCAATGCTTGAGGGTCACACCACTGAGACCATGCGCGTGGCTCAAGATAGCCAAGTCGAGGTGAATGACCTCTTCGTTGGGCTCAACGTAGTAGATGAAGATGTCCACGCAGCCATCTTCGTTGACGCCCGCGTAGGTGAATGGATGCCGCTCGGCCAACTGGGTGAGCGTGACATCGAAGTACCCCTCAAGGGCACTGCGGGCCTGCTGTTTCAACATAACGATCCTTGTTAGTTATCCCGTTGCTTCATCGACCTCGCACACCTGTCGCAGATGAATTGCCACTTCGGGCGCTTCACGCACTTCTTGCAGAACAGGCATGGACGAGTCCAATAGTTGACCTTGAGAGGGGCGACAAACTTCGCGCCGTCAAACTCTCTGATGCCTTCGCGCACCAAGATCCTTTTGAGGGTGTCAACACACACACCTACTCGCTCGGCCTGTACTGGTAAGCTCTCTGGCGGTAACGAACGGAGCCACTCAAGTTGCTCGTTCGTCAGTTTGGTTTTTTTCGGCATAGTTCCCTCTCACACCAAGGCATAAAAAACATACCACACACTCACCCCGTTGCAATCTCAAAGAACATAAACGGGCTAGTGCATTTTTATACAGCATAGCCAAAGGTCTAAAGGGTGTGATGGACACAACAAATCAAACAATCATCTTTGTCTTTTGGTCAAAAAAATGCTACCCTCAATTCACTTCTTGGATCTCCTGAAAACCTCCGACTCCCTTACTTCACCGCTGGCGCGGTTCCGTAAGGTCGTGACTAAACTTCACTAAGTCAGGCAGGCGTTCTAAGGAGTCTTGGCTTCCTCTTGATTTTGAGAGACCTAAAATCCTCAAGAGATACAGAGGCCCAAGGCGAAGTGAATTGGACAAAAGGGGGGCCGCGTGTCCGCTGAAATGTCACTGGAGGAACGGCGTCAGTACGTCCGTGACAACTACCCAGATGTGGCAGAACTAATCAGACTCGCCCGCCTTCACTTCGGTGAGTCTGTCGAGATAGTGGTTACACTGGATGAACCAATAAAAAAGGGGCCGTGAGCCTAATGCCGATCAGTTAAGGATCCATTGACCGATCCTTCTGCTGTGTGAAAATCCGAAACCTGTTGATTGGTTTCGGATTTTTTATGCGTATCGACCAGGCTCTCGACTTCCTCCACGCCAGCAATACTGCCCAGTTTGAGTCACTCTCCGACCTCATTCCTCCCGAGCTCATCACAACGCTGCTCGCCGAAGAGGATGTCGTGACCCTGCGTCGCCGCCGTATGCCCATGGAGCGTCTGGTCTGGGCCATCATCGGCATGGCTATCTTCCGCCACGTCCCCATGACCCAGCTCGTCAATCAGCTCGATATCCTGTTGCCCGGCGACCGCCCCTTCGTTGCCCCCAGCGCCTTCCTGCAAGCTCGCCAAAAACTGGGGGACAAGAGCATCGAACGCCTGTTTCACGAGACCGCTTCGCGCTGGCACCAGCAGGCCAATCATCCCGGCTGGGCCGGGCTGCAACTGCTCGCCGTCGATGGAGTGATGTGGCGCACACCCGATACCCCGGACAATGCCGCTGCCTTTGCCAAGCCCGGTACTCAGCATGGGGAGACCGCTTATCCGCAGGCACGCATGCTCTGCCAGATGGAGCTGACCAGCCACCTGCTTGTTCAGGCGGTCATGGAGAGCTGCGCCGTCAACGAGATGGTGTTGGCCGAGCAGCTTGTCGCGCACACACCAGACCACTCGCTAACTCTGTTCGACAAGGGGTTTTACTCTCTCGGTCTGCTCCACGCCTGGCAAACCACTGGCAGCGAGCGGCACTGGCTGCTGCCACTCAAAAAGGGCACGCAATACGAGGTGGTGCGCAAGCTGGGGCGTCAGGATGCCCTGGTGCAGCTCAAGACCAGTCCACAGGTGAGGAAGAAGTGGCCGCACCTGCCGGACACAGTGGAAGCCCGCTTGCTGACTCGCACTATCAACGGCAAGGAGCGCCAAGTATTGACCTCCATGGTCGACCCGATGCGTTTCCCGGGCGCCGACATCGTTGAGCTCTACAGCCACCGCTGGGAAATCGAGTTGGGCTATCGGGAGATGAAGCACAGCCTGCAACAACACCGGCTGACCCTGCGCAGCAAGAAGGCGGCGGGGATACGGCAAGAGCTGTGGGGCGTGCTGCTGGCGTACAACCTGCTGCGCAGCCAGATGGTAAAGATGGCGGCGAGTCTGAAGGGATACACGGCGAGCCAGCTGAGTTTTCACATGGCATCGGTGTACCTCATCCATGAACTGAGCTGCATGCCGTACCTGTCACCGGGAAGTATCCCGAAGCGGGTGGCGGAGCTGGATAAGCAGGCGGGGCAGTTTGTATTACCGGAGCGAAGGGAGCGGAGTTATCCCCGCTGCGTGAAGCCAAGGCCACAGAGGTATAGTGTGAAAAAAGCCAATAAAAACAATGCCAGTCAGGCTTAACTGACTGGCATTAGGGCCGTGAGCCCCTTTGTTTATTCCTCGATCCCCAGGATGTTGTTCACCGTTCGCAGCGGTAGGCCAAGCATTCGGGATGCGTCCTCCGCACTGTGGCCATCGTTGATTAGCGGGTAGACATTTGAGCACTTAGAGCTGTAGCTGGTCTCCATCCCAACGAACGTGGGGAAGGGCGCCGCGCGAGATCAAGCTCAACATCTACATACGGTTCATCCCCACGGGTGTGGGGAGCTGTCTGACGTTGTGCTGGCGTAGCTGCCGAAATTCGGTTCATCCCAACATGCGCGGGGAGCTGGATGCTTTGATAGCAATGCAAGGCCAACTGCGCGGTTCATCCCCGCGTGCGCGGGGAGCAGGATCTTCGCGTCGATGTTCGTGACGATTTGGATGGTTCATCCCCGCGTGCGCGGGGAGCAGAGCAACGGCACCATCATGTGGTTGCCATCCTTCGGTTCATCCCCACGTGCGCGGGGAGCAGTTTTCGATGGCGCTAAATTGCACCCTCACCTGCGGTTCATCTCCACGAGCGCGGGGAGCAGCCGATAGTTTGGATGGAGCATTGACCGTAGCACGGTTCATCCCCACGTGCGCGGGGAGCTGCCCCGCAGGTTGCTGGGGTTCGAGCTGAGCGCCGGTTCATCCCCGCGTGCGCGGGGAGCAGGAACTGGAAAGAGAAGCTGGTGCTGCAGCGCCGCGGTTCATCCCCGCGTGTGCGGGGAACAGCAGTAGGGGATGCGGGTATCAAAATCCGGCGACGGTTCATCCCCGCGTGCGCGGGGGAGCAGGCGATAAAGGGCGGCTCGGCTGATACCGAACTGCGGTTCATCCCCACGTGCGCGGGGAACGGGCTCCGTGCGGGAATCGAACCCGCCTCTCTGCCGGTTCATCCCCACGGGTGCGGGGAGCAGAACGTCCGTCGGCCTGAGTGGCTGCTGCCGCCCGGTTCATCCCCGCGTACGCGGGGAACAGGATAACCCCATCGACCCCGCCACGCTCGATGACGGTTCATCCCCACGTGCGCGGGGAGCAGTTGTAGACAATCATCCCGATCACGCCGTTCTGCGGTTCATCCCCGCGTGCGCGGGGAGCAGCCAAACATCGACAGCACTTGGCGGAATGCCCACGGTTCATCCCCACGTGCGCGGGGAGCAGGTTGGACAGGTTGTAATTGACCCCTGCCCCGCTCGGTTCATCCCCGCGTGCGCGGGGAGCAGCTGGATGATATCTACATCAACCCCATCATCGACGGTTCATCCCCGCGTGCGCGGGGAGCAGACGTTGCCCGCCGTCAGAACATCCCCATGATCCGGTTCATCCCCACGTGCGCGGGGAGCAGACGAATGCAGCGCACCACGGCGTCTCGTCGTCCGGTTCATCCCCGCGTGTGCGGGGAGCAGCCGTTGGTGTCATTGATCTGCTGAAGGATCGGCGGTTCATCCCCGCGTGCGCGGGGAGCAGAGCAACCCCCCTCCCTGCTGAGCGTCTTTTATCGGTTCATCCCCACGTGCGCGGGGAGCTGGCCAGAACAGGGCAACGAGGCCCCAGCGGAAGGCGGTTAATCCCCACGTGTGCGGGGAGCTGGGTCTTGATGAGCGTGGCTTTCAACTCGCCATAGGTTAATCCCCACGTGTGCGGGGAGCTGATGACCAAGCTGGTCGGCGCGGTGTCATCCACCGGTTCATCCCCACTTATGCGGGGAACGGAGCTCCATCGCACGCTGGCCAATGGAGGCCACCGGTTCATCCCCACGTATGCGGGGAACGGGCTACCTTCCTCCATGTCGCTTCGTCAATGTGCGGTTCATCCCCACGTGCGCGGGGAGCAGGGCTGGTAATCCAAATCGGATTCCTTCCATGACGGTTCATCCCCACGTGCGCGGGGAGCAGTTTATCCGCCCTTCACTGCCCAGTTGTACCGGCGGTTCATCCCCACGTGCGCGGGGAGCAGAATCAAATCATTGTAGGCATCCCAGATGGTGCCGGTTCCTCCCCACGTGCGCGGGGAGCAGGGGTCAGGGAAGCCGACCAGTTGAGCCAGCACCGGTTCATCCCCACGTGCGCGGGGAGCAGGTTCGAACCCTCGACCTCGGGATTAAAAGTCCCGGTTCATCCCCACGTGCGCGGGGAGCAGCCAAACATCGACAGCACTTGGCGGAATGCCCACGGTTCATCCCCGCGTGCGCGGGGAGCAGGATCTAGTTGTTGTCTATCAGGCGGGCAGCAGCGGTTCATCCCCGCGTGCGCGGGGAGCAGGCTGGCCGGGTTCAATCCAGCGCATAATGGATCGGTTCATCCCCGCGTGCGCGGGGAGCAGCCATTGAACAGGATTTCGGGTTTCAGCTGCCACGGTTCATCCCCGCGTGCGCGGGGAGCAGGCAATGCCTCATCGGTACCAGCTCACCGGGTACCGGTTCATCCCCGCGTGCGCGGGGAGCAGGCGGTGGTCACGGTCTCGGCGCGGCCAATCGGCGGTTCATCCCCGCGTGCGCGGGGAGCAGGACCGATGGATGATTGAGCATGGAGATCTGATCGGTTCATCCCCGCGTGCGCGGGGAGCAGAGCTTGGTGATGCGCTGAGCCTCTGCCTGCCACGGTTCATCCCCGCGTGCGCGGGGAGCAGGGCTCGACGTTAACGTCGATTTCTTGACCGAGCGGTTCATCCCCGCGTGCGCGGGGAGCAGCACAAAGCCGCCTGCATCCTCAATCACCATTGCGGTTCATCCCCGCGTGCGCGGGGAGCAGCAAAGGCCCGCCCCGGCGAAACCATTCTCGCCCGGTTCATCCCCGCGTGCGCGGGGAGCAGCATGCTGCAATCTTCTGCCCTACTGACCCACCCGGTTCATCCCCGCGTGCGCGGGGAGCAGCACATCGTCCTGGGCGGCGATCGAGTTGCCATCGGTTCATCCCCGCGTGCGCGGGGAGCAGAAGATCCTCGACCTGCAGGCCCGCATCGCCGACCGGTTCATCCCCGCGTGCGCGGGGAGCAGGCGGAAGCGGTGCGTGATGTAGCAGCCATAAACGGTTCATCCCCGCGTGCGCGGGGAGCAGCAAAGCGGCCATCTGGCTGGCGCCCCGATTTTCGGTTCATCCCCGCGTGCGCGGGGAGCAGCGACGCATCGGGAACGGCGAGCCGTTGGTGCGCGGTTCATCCCCGCGTGCGCGGGGAGCAGGCGTACACCCGCACCGGATGGCCAGCCAGTACCGGTTCATCCCCGCGTGCGCGGGGAGCAGCTGTTGTCCACGTACTCAAGTTGCAGATTGACCGGTTCATCCCCGCGTGCGCGGGGAGCAGACCACCGACCCGGCAACAACCAGCTCGCCGCCCGGTTCATCCCCGCGTGCGCGGGGAGCAGCAGCATGGCCTCTTGCAGCGTATTCGCCAGTACGGTTCATCCCCGCATGCGCGGGGAGCAGTCCAGGCGTTTGCGGTGATGTGCGACATCGGGCGGTTCATCCCCGCGTGCGCGGGGAGCAGGCCAGTATCGCTTGAACCGATAGCCCCATCGCCGGTTCATCCCCGCGTGCGCGGGGAGCAGACGGTCTGCTGGTGATAGCTGGTCTGGCGCAGCGGTTCATCCCCGCGTGCGCGGGGAGCAGTGGACCCTAACTCACAACTGCGTGACCGTACTCGGTTCATCCCCGCGTGCGCGGGGAGCAGGATGACAGCCAGCTTTCCTTGCGCTTACCTTCCGGTTCATCCCCGCGTGCGCGGGGAGCAGCTTTGCGCCCCTGCTTTTTCACACAAGGGGAGCGGTTCATCCCCGCGTGCGCGGGGAGCAGGCGAAGAATTTTGGCCGGTACGCCTCGACCCACGGTTCATCCCCGCGTGCGCGGGGAGCAGGACCCTGTTTGCCCCAAGTGTGGCAAATCCCGCGGTTCATCCCCGCGTGCGCGGGGAGCAGTTTAAATCAACAGGGCCAACAGAAAATTCAGGCGGTTCATCCCCGCGTGCGCGGGGAGCAGCCAGCTTGAACTCGCGCCCGGTCGCCATCAGCGGGTTCATCCCCGCGTGCGCGGGGAGCAGGGCCACATCGGCAGGCAGGGCCGCCAACCATGCGGTTCATCCCCGCGTGCGCGGGGAGCAGGCGCGGGCTGGCGCATCGTCGCCGTACTGGGTCGGTTCATCCCCGCGTGCGCGGGGAGCAGGTAGTGCCATTGCAGATGTGACAGAGATGAGGCGGTTCATCCCCGCGTGCGCGGGGAGCAGTCGCTGCTGGGCAACCGGACGCTGAGCGGCCGCGGTTCATCCCCGCGTGCGCGGGGAGCAGTGGGGAATATCCGATTACAGCCCGCTCGAATCCGGTTCATCCCCGCGTGCGCGGGGAGCAGGGTTTGCGGTTCTGCTCCACAGTCCGCAGCCGCGGTTCATCCCCGCGTGCGCGGGGAGCAGTTGTTCTCGCTGCTCTCCCCCACGGCAATGAACGGTTCATCCCCGCGTGCGCGGGGAGCAGTTATCAAGGCCATTCTGGACTGGATAATTGACCGGTTCATCCCCGCGTGCGCGGGGAGCAGTATAACCTGTTTGCCACAATAACGCCGCCTGACGGTTCATCCCCGCGTGCGCGGGGAGCAGTTCTGAAGCGTCAACGAGGTGGCCGAGGACGGCGGTTCATCCCCGCGTGCGCGGGGAGCAGTCGGGATCACCAGCTTTCTGATCGTTGACCTGCGGTTCATCCCCGCGTGCGCGGGGAGCAGGCCGTTCAATGGATGCACGGTCATGATTTTGACCGGTTCATCCCCGCGTGCGCGGGGAGCAGCAGCAGAAGAAGGCCGCCGCCTGGCTGATGACCGGTTCATCCCCGCGTGCGCGGGGAGCAGGGTGTGGGGGCTTGCCCCCACGAAGGGATTTACGGTTCATCCCCGCGTGCGCGGGGAGCAGTGCGGTTTCTGAGCTCCATTCGCCTATGATCCCGGTTCATCCCCGCGTGCGCGGGGAGCAGTGTCATCTCCATTTTGAATGCTGCCGCATTCACGGTTCATCCCCGCGTGCGCGGGGAGCAGCTGCCAACACCTTCTGCAGGTCACCCATCCTACGGTTCATCCCCGCGTGCGCGGGGAGCAGGACCATTGCCCAGCTGGTTTTTGCCAGTTGGGCGGTTCATCCCCGCGTGCGCGGGGAGCAGATGAACATGATCCTTCACGCCATAGTCACTCGCGGTTCATCCCCGCGTGCGCGGGGAGCAGAGGCGCTGGCCCGTTATCACGATTGGCTGATCCGGTTCATCCCCGCGTGCGCGGGGAGCAGGCGATTCGATGAACGGCCTTCGTACCAGCCACCGGTTCATCCCCGCGTGCGCGGGGAGCAGAAAGGCGGCATCCTGCTCAAGTCTGGAGACCTCCGGTTCATCCCCGCGTGCGCGGGGAGCAGTCTTGCTGTAAACAAGAAATCACCGATTTTGGCGGTTCATCCCCGCGTGCGCGGGGAGCAGTAACCAACCCCCCTTGAACCGCCTGCAGCTCCCGGTTCATCCCCGCGTGCGCGGGGAGCAGTGCAGGGTCGTTGAGCGCCTTTTGCCGGATGGCGGTTCATCCCCGCGTGCGCGGGGAGCAGGCCGTTCGGCTCGTCCGGTATTGTCAGGCAGAGCGGTTCATCCCCGCGTGCGCGGGGAGCAGGCCTGTTGGTAATTGCAAGCCGTTTCCCGTTACGGTTCATCCCCGCGTGCGCGGGGAGCAGCCGTAGGGTTTGATGCCTGCTTTGTCGGCCTTCGGTTCATCCCCGCGTGCGCGGGGAGCAGGTTGATGGCCGGCACCTGCTCGCGGGTGATCTGCGGTTCATCCCCGCGTGCGCGGGGAGCAGGACAAACCCTGCGCTGGCACAGTTCTCCACGCAGGTTCATCCCCGCGTGCGCGGGGAGCAGAACGACTATGCAGACGGCTACCTCGCTGGTCGCGGTTCATCCCCGCGTGCGCGGGGAGCAGACTTAATGGATGTTATTGATTTAAATGGCTTTTTCAAACCATAAAAAAGCCACCAACTAATCCAGATTGTTAATGAACGATAACCTATTGATTTTCAAAGGGTAGAAATGAGACTAACCGGCAGCCATCCAAGTCCACCGGCATCCTTCTATTTGCTCCCAAGGTTTGAAAGTCAAACCCTGAGTCGTTGTTAGCAGACCATGCCATCACGATATTGCCCTGCTCAACCAATGCCTCACACTGCTGCCAGATCATCTCTCGTGCACGGCGCGAGACATCTCCCACATACACACCTGCACGGACCTCCAGCAACCAGATAGCCAGCCGACCACGCAAACGTGGGGGCACATCTTCGGTCACGACGACCAACATGCTCATCACTGACTCCTGTGACCGGCGTCCCCCATGCCGATCGGTTCGGGAATGGCGGGCGGCTGAGCATCCTTGGGAGGCTCAGGCGGGGTGATCCCCCCTGCAGCAAGCACCTCTTCAATTAGCGGGATCAGCTTTTCCAAGGTGCGCAGTTTGTTAAAACTGTCGCGACAAGCCAAGCGTACTGCGCGATCAGGGTTGGCATCGCCCCTAGCTGCGATCTCAAACGCCTGGGGCACCACGGTTTCAAATTTGATGATGTCGGCTATGTCGTAGACAAACGAGAGCGGCTTGCCACTATGGATAAAGCCGATGGCGGGGGCATACCCGGCAGCCAGGATGGCCGCCTCAGTGATGCCATAGAGGCAGGATGTGGCGGCGCTAATACATTGATTGGGCAGGTCGCCCTTCTCCCAATCCTTGGGATCATAGCGTCTCCCCTGCCACTTAACCCCATATCGAGCAGCCAACAGTTTGTAGGTCTCACGCACCCTGGCCCCTTCGATCCCACGCAACTGGTCTACTGAACGACGGCTGGGAGGTGGCTCGCCAAAGCGCAGCTCAAACATCTTGCGTACTACTTTGAGACGCAGCTCTTCATCCAGTGCAAGTTTGGCCTGAAAGAGTAGCCGGTCGGATCGGGCACCTCCCGGTTGACCTGCAGCATAGAGCCTCACCCCGGCCTCCCCTACCCAAACCAGCAGAGTACCAGCCATTGCTGCCAGCTTGACGGCTGCGTGAGAGACCCGAGTGCCGGGCTCTAGCATCAGACAGGCGACAGTACCAATGGGTATGTGAGTGCGTACCCCCTCTTTGTCCACCAGCACAAAGGCGCCGTCGATCACATCGAGCTGGCCATATTTAAGAAACAGCATGGCCCGGCGATCCTTGATTGGGAGTGGCTTTAGAGGGGGGAGCATCAGGCTTTTCCCAAAGAAAGCAAGCCGCAACCCAGCGACTTGGCTGGGCCGATACCGGCACACAGGGCGGCTCGCAAGACATCAGGCTCGACAACCTGCAAGTAACCCTCGAAGGTCGCAGTCAAGACACTAAGACGGCTTATTCCCTTCCGCCCATGCTGCATCACAGAGCTACTGACCAGTGCATGGACAAGACTAAAACCGTGACGCTCTCCTTGCCGAGCAAGCCAAGCCAACTGCTCTTCCTCGCTACACAGCCCCCTGCGTTTGCCATCACGGGTTACCGTCGGGTTAGCCTGCAGGCGAAAGCGATAGGAACGACCTTGTTCAAGCCATTGCTCGGGTGCAAAGCGCTTCTCTTGAACTTCCCCTTGCAGGTAGTAAGGCAGATCGCGTAACGGCCCCCAGTTCCCTTCGGTTTGAGATTGCACCAGCAGTTGAGGCTGTTGCCAATTGGCTGTTGCCTCGAGACGCCACAAGAAGCGTGCAGGCGCGGTCTCTTCGTCGGGAGCAAAAGCCCTGGCCAAGGTACGATGAAGCTCGTAGGGATTGGCCAGGTCACGACGTGCCTCCTTGCTTCTTGGGTTCAAGATCAATCGACTCAGATGCAATTGATTCAGGGACATGACACCTCCTCAGGCTCCAGTTGCTCAGTGAGCACAAAACGGGGGCCAAAGCGGCGATCTGCAAAAGGGGCTATCGGTTGATCGAGGCGAACCGTCCCTTCTGTCGCCTCCAACAACAAGCGACGCACTTGCAGACCAGCCCCCTTGATCAACTCGGGATAGTCGCGCAGAGCTTCCAGCAAAGCGCTATCTCGCACACCATCAGGCAGATACACTGGCGGTGACGGCAAACACCCCTTGCGGCCCAAGCTAAGAGGCCAATGGGGCGTTTTCAGTGCCTGATGGATTTGATCGAGCAGAGATTGTTCCCCCTCAAAACCAACCAGAAAAGCGGCATCGCTCAAGTAGTAGCGTGGGCTGACCACGGTGCGCTTCATATCGACCTTGCCAGCCGCGTTAACGATACCGGTGGCCGTCTGATAATCACGCAACACAACCCCTTCCCTATCCACCCTCACCCCCATCTGAAGGGCCGCAAGATCATCGACAGACTCGCTTCGATCCCGCCCCAGGGCGGCGCAGATTAGCCCGAGCACTCCCGATTTGGAAGGCTCCAGCTGGGTGTCGCGTTCATCAAAGCGGCTAGTAGTCCCCCAAGATTGCATAGGCCCTTGCAGCCGCAGTAGCAGTGTCGGCATGTTACTCTCCCCACTGGGTCTCGACGACATCGCGTACCCAAGCAGCCAAGTCGCTTACCGAGCTGCGGGCCTGACTGTTCTCGAGCTGCCACTTGCCAGTGAGATCGATATGGGCCCAGCGATCGGTTGCATCTCCGTAGACGGGGGCCAGCTTGCTCTCGTACTCACCAAGCGCCGCCACAGACTGTTCGGTGAGGCTCTTGTCGTGGCGCGGCTGGATCGGACGCTCGAAGGCATTGGCCAGATTGAGAGGGCTTTTACGCAGGCTAACCCCGATAAACTCAGGCAGGTTGTGGGCAGCGAAGCTGTTTTGTTTGCCGGTCGGTATGGCTCGGACCATCGACTGCACCAACGCCTCAATAGCCGATGCAGTCAGCTCCTTGTCACCTTGCAGGTTCTGCAACAACTTGCTCACATCAAGCGCGGTATAGCGGTAGAAGGTGGCGGAGTTGAACTCGACCTGGCCAATCATGCCTGCACCGGTTTCGTCAGGGCTACCCACGTCATCGACGGCGGTGAAGTAGTCAAAGTCACGCTCCACCCTGTGAGTGCTAATGGCATGGGCTACCTGACAGGCAGCATCCTGATTCACCTGAGGTAAGTCGGCCAGCATTCGGCCAAAGAGGGCAATATCAACAGCTCGACTTCTATGAAGTAATGCTTCTAGTTCAGATTTGAGCTGTTTAGAGATATCGGTAGGCTTGAGTTTTTTCTTATTGCTCAGACTTACTATTTCTTCTGAATGAAAAGATATGAGTTCTTTCAGTGCATTGGTAATCCCCCCATTTTTTGGAGCACTCAAAAGTAGAGGTCATGCGGCCTGTGCCAAGCGCTGTTTCGGCGTGTAGC
>NZ_JAPDCI010000020.1:0-69777 GCF_027705905.1 Aeromonas sp. Y293-4
GAGTGCCCACACAGATTGCTTGATTCAAATTGTTAAAGAGCGTCACGCTTGTCGCGTTGAGGAGGCGCATATTACGCTTCTCACTTCGAAAGTCAAGCGATTGTTTTCGCTTTTCTTTCGGCGCTTGCTTCGCTAGGAAGCTGGCTCATCAGGTTGGCGTGTTCCGCCGTGCTGGTAGGGGCGCATTATAGGGAGCCGCGCCGGGATGACAAGAGGAAAACTGCAAAAAATGGCACTTTTTACAGTTTTTCGGTTCAACCGTTGCTTTATTAAACAAAAGCCCCGCATCGGCGGGGCTGTTTCGGGCAAGAGACCCTTAATTCACATCACACTGCTACCTTTTTGACCAGAATTCGCGGGCAAAGCTGCGTACCTTTTCCCAATCGGTAAACTCAATGTCCTTACTGGTGTCAGTACTGCCACCGGTAATCTTCATGATCAGCTGGATGATGCGCGTCTGCCACCAGTTATAGCGGGAGTACTGCAGCGCACCGGCAAACACACCCAGGGTTTTCGGCTTCCAGGGAGAGAGGCGCAGGAACTTCTTCATATAGGCATTGGTTTGCGGCGTCTGCTTCTCTGGCTTGCGGGCCGTCAGGTTGACACAGAAGAAGGCCGCATTGGCCACCTCCAGCTGCTCCTGATGAGCATGAATAAAGCTGAACAGGCTGGGATGGAAGTTGCCATAACGAATGGAGGCGCCGATCAAGACCTTGGCATACTTGCTGAGGTTGCACATCGGCAAGGTGTGCAGGTCGTGCATCACCACTTCGCATCCCGGCATCTGCTCCAGCATGACATCGACTATTTTGCGGGTTTGGCCATCCCGAGAGGAATAAAGCACCAGAATCTTGTCCATAACAACCTCAACTACGCCAGAATGCAGGAGTAAACAGTACCAGAAGCGTAAAAATTTCCAATCGACCAAACAACATGGCCAACACCAGTACCCACTGGGCCGCTGGCGAGATATTGCCGAAGTTGGCTGATACCTCTCCCAAACCCGGGCCTACGTTGGTGAAAGCCGCAGCCACAGCGGTGAATGCGGTCACTTCGTTCAGCCCCGTCATCAGCAACAGCAGCATGAACATAAAGAAGAGAATAATATAGGTGGCGAAGTAGCCCCACACCGCCTCGACGATACGCTCGGGCACCGCCCGATTCCCCAGCTTCAAGGTATAGATGGCTCTGGGGTGAACCAACCGCTTCAACTCGCGCATCCCCTGCATGAACAGGATCATAAAACGCATCACCTTGATGCCGCCGCCGGTACTGCCCGCACAACAGCCAATAAATGCTGAGAACATCAGCAGCATGGGCAGGAACGAGGGCCAGTCGGCATAGGTGGTGGTGCTGTAGCCGGTGGTGGTACCCAGAGAGACCGCCTGGAAAAGGCCGTGGTTGAGCGCCTCTTGCCAAGTGGCGTAGTGCCCGTGGGTCAGCAAGGCGACAAAGCAGATCATCACCAGGGTTGCCTGGATGGCCAGGAACACCTTGAGTTCAGAATCGTAAAGGTAACGCCCGAGTCGAACCGGACGGTGAGAGAAAACGGTAAAGTGGAGCGCAAAGTTCACGCTGGCCAGCAGCAGAAACACCACGGTAATCAGGTTGATGACCGGACTGTTGAAGAAACCGATGCTCGCATCGTGGGTAGAGAAACCACCGACCGACAGGGTCGAAAACGAATGGCACACCGCATCGAACAGCGTCATCCCGGCCAGCCAGTAGGCCAGTGCACAGAGCGCGGTCAGCAGCAGGTAGATGAACCAGAGCGCCTTGGCCGTTTCGGCGATGCGTGGCGTCACTTTGGTATCCTTGACCGGGCCCGGGATCTCCGCCCGATAGAGCTGCATGCCCCCGATCCCCAGCAGCGGCAGCACAGCAACCGCCAGCACTATGATCCCCATCCCCCCCAGCCACTGCAGCAGCTGGCGGTAGAATAGAAACGCCTTGGGCAGATTGTCCAGCCCGGTCAGCACGGTGGCGCCGGTGGTGGTCAGGCCGGAGAAAGATTCAAAGAATGCCTCGGAAACCGACATATGCGGGGTATCGCTCAGAATAAAGGGCACAGCCCCCACGCTACCCAACACTACCCAGAACAGCACCACAATGAGGAAACCCTCTTTCGATCTGAGCTCCTTCTTGTGATAGCGGTTGGGAAACCAGAGCGCGACCCCGAGCAGCAGGGCCATGAGGAAAGATTTGATGAACTCGGCGCCGCCCCCATCCCGATAACCAAACGCAACCAGCGCTGGCAGCAGCATGGTCGAGCTGAACAGCGCAACCAGCAGGCCAACGATGCGAATAATGCTCAGGGTGTGCATTCCGGCTCCTACTTCAAAACGATAAAGAGCGATGGATTCTAGCCATCTAAAGGCTGAAGGGATACCCGCCCGTGGGTTCTGTCGGTCAATTCGCGGTCAACCCGCTCCCAGACTGCAGACTCCCACGCCACCTGCAGGATGACCTGCTGGCCGTAATCGGCAGCCAGCAGTTCGCCGTTGTGACTGCTGATCAGTGACTCGACCACGCCCATGTCGCCATAGTCACAATGAATGGAGGAAGGAGTGCGCGGCACCTTGAGTTCGGTCACCAGCTGCTTGAGGGCTGCCCCCACGCCACCGCCATAGGCTTTGACCAGTCCACCGGTGCCGAGCTGGATGCCACCGTAGTAGCGCACCACCACGGCGCAGATTTCACCAAGCCCCGACCCCATCAACTGGGCCAGGATCGGCTTGCCCGCGGTACCGGAGGGTTCGCCATCATCGCTGAAGCCGTAAACCTGACTATCTTGCGGTGCGCCCGCCACAAAGGCCCAGCAGTGATGGCGAGCGGTCGGATGTTGACGCTTGATCTCGTTGATCCACCCCTTGGCCGCCTCAACTGTCGGGGTGTGGGCAATCAGGGTAATGAAACGACTCTTCTTGATCTCTTCGCTGAGCTCCAATGGAGCGGCCGGAATGGAGTACGCTGCCGCCATCAGAGCCCTGCTTGTCTGGTCATGTTCTCCACCCCGTTGGCGTGCAGCACTATGTTGTCCTCGATGCGGATACCACCGAACGGACGCAGTGCCTCCACCTTGTTCCAGTTGACTCGCTTGCCCTGTTCGCCCTGACGCAGCGGCTCCAGCAGGCTATCGATGAAGTAGAGACCCGGCTCGATAGTGAACACCTGACCCACCTCCATCACCCGGGTGCAGCGCAGATAGGGGAACTGCTCGGGAGCCGCCAGATGGGTGCCGCGCTCATCCTGCATGAAACCACCCGCATCGTGCACCTGCAGGCCGAGGAAGTGGCCGAGACCATGGGGGAAGAAGACGTTGGTCACCCCGGTGTGGATCATCTCGTCCACCGACATATCCACCAGCTCGGTCGCTTGCAGCAGGCGCGCCAGCTTGTGGTGCATCTGCAGATGCAGCTCGCTGTAGCGACGACCCGGTTTGATCTCGCCGATGATCTCCTGCTGCTGCGCATCCAGCGCCGCGATGAGATCGGCAAACTCGCCGCGGCGCCACGCCCAGGTACGGGTGATATCTGAGGCATAACCGTGGAAATCGACGCCCGCATCGATCAGGAAGGAGTAACGCTCGGCATCAGGCACCCGCACAGCCGAGAGATGGGTGTAGTGAAGAATTGCCGCATTGCGGTTGATGGCGACGATATTGCCGTAAGGCGCCTCATTGGCCCCCTGCCCGACCGCCTTCATGTAGGCCAGATTGATTTCGAACTCGCTCGCCCCCGCCATAAAGGAGTCCTTGGCGGCGATATGGCCGCGTACCCCAATCCGGTTCGCCTCGCGCAGACACTCCAGCTCGTAGGGGGTCTTGTAAGCGCGGTGATAGTGCAGGTAGTTGAGTACCGCCTCCGGATTGGGCTGGGTCAGCCCCAGCAGTTCAGCCACTTCCAGATGGCCACCCAGATAGGCCCACTCCTGCTTGTTGGCAGGTAGATGGTCGGCCACCTGTTCCGGCCGGGTCAGGAAACGGATATCGAAGAACTCAACCCAGAAGGCATTGGGCAGATCCGCTACTTTGTGCCAGAAATCCACCGGGCGGTAGAACAGCAGGATTGGTTTGTTCACCCCGTCCACCAGCAGCCAGCAGTGGGGATTGTCCAGCACCGGCAACCAGGCCTTGAAGTGGGGGTTTACCTTGAACGGGTAATCCTGATCATCGAGGAAGATGCGGTGGGTCTGGCCGGAGTGGATGGCCAGTCCGCTGAGCCCCTGTTGTTGCAGAATGTCGCGGGTGCGCTGCTGCAAGGTATCGAGGTGCTGGGCAAAAAGTTGGCTGTAGCTGCTCATGGCGTCCTGCTCCGAGGTGAATGTGATTGCAGCATAACATCAAGCGCTTGGCGGCTCGACCCGTCAAGCTGCCGCTTCGTGAGGTAACGCATACGTTACAAACGTGTTTGTTATCAACAGAAAACCAATCATTAACAAATCAAAAACAATTCAATACACTGCCGGTAGATACATGAAGTCAGGGATTACTCATGGACAACCTCTGCCTGTGGCAACCGGATCCGCTCGGGATGCAGCAATCCAACCTCTACCGTTTTATGGCGGAGGTGAACCGTTTCCACGGCTTGCAGTTGCAGAATTACCCGCAGCTTTATCAATGGTCGGTGGAGAAGACCACCCGTTTCTGGCCGCTGGTATGGCAGCACTGCGGCGTCAAGGGCGAGCTCGGCAACATAGTGGCGGAGAACCGTCAGGATATGCAGCGCACCCGCTGGTTTCCCGACAGCCGCCTCAACTTCGCCGAAAACCTGCTGCGCCGCCAGGACGAGAGCCCGGCCATCATCTCCCGCATCGAAGGGAGCCCAAGCCGCCCCCTGAGCTGGCGTGAGCTTGGGGAACAGGTTGCCCGGCTAGCGCAGTGGCTGCGCAATCTGGGGATTGGTCGTGGCGATGTGGTTGCCGCCTATCTGCCCAATATCCCGGAAACCGTGGTTGCCATGCTGGCAACCACCAGCCTCGGGGCGATCTGGACCTCCACCAGCCCAGACTTTGGCGAGGCCAGCGTGGTGGAGCGCTTCGGCCAGACCCGGCCGCGGGTGCTGTTTGCGGTGGATGGCTATCGCTACAACGGCAAGGCCATCGATATTCAGGACAAAGTAGTAGGGGTTGTCAGCCAGATCGGCAGCATAGAGCAGACGGTGATGATCCCGCTGCTCGGCAACCCGTTGCAGCTTGGCCACAACTGGCAGCAACTGCTGGCGAGCCAGCCGGACGCCAGCCTCCAGTTCGAACCCATGGCTTTCAACGATCCGCTCTACATCCTCTACTCCTCCGGCACCACCGGCAAACCCAAGTGCATCGTGCACGGCATCGGCGGTACCCTGCTGCAACATCTGAAAGAGCACCAGCTGCACTGCGACATCAAGCCGGGGGAGCGGATCTTCTACTTCACCACCTGCGGCTGGATGATGTGGAACTGGCTGGTGAGCGCCCTCGCCTCCGGCGCCACCCTGGTGCTCTATGATGGCTCGCCGTTTTACCCGGATGGCAATGTGCTGTGGGATCTCGCCCGTGACGAGCAGGTCAGCTTGTTCGGTACCTCGGCCAAATATCTTGATGCGCTGCACAAGCAGGGCTACGCCCCCATCAACAGCCACGACTTGCCGCACTTGCGGCTGATCTGCAGCACCGGCTCCGTGCTGTCGCCGGAGGGGTTTGACTACGTCTACCAGCAGATTAAGCAGGATGTGCAGCTCAGTTCCATCTCCGGCGGTACCGACATCTGCTCCTGCTTCGTCATCGGCAACCCGCTCAGCCCTGTCTATCGCGGCGAGAGCCAGGGGCGCGGCCTCGGTCTCGCGGTGCAGGTATTCAACGAAGCGGGCCAGCCGGTGCAGGGGGAGAAGGGCGAGCTGGTCTGCACCAAGCCGTTCCCGGCTCAGCCCATCTACTTCTGGGGTGACGAGAATGGCGACAAGTACCATGCCGCCTACTTCGAGCGGTTCGACAACATCTGGTGCCACGGCGACTGGATCGAGCTGACCCCGACCGGCGGCATTCTGTTCTACGGCCGCTCCGACGCCACCCTCAATCCGGGCGGCGTGCGCATCGGCACCAGCGAGATCTACCGCTATGTCGAACAGCTGGACGAGGTGGAGGAGAGCATCGTCATCGGCCAGCAGTGGCAGCAGGACGAGCGGGTGGTGCTGTTCGTCAAGCTCAAGGCGGGTTGCAAGCTTGATGAGCCGCTGCGCGAGCGGATCCGCCAGCAAATAAAGCAGCACTGCACCGCCCGCCACGTGCCCGCCCGCATCCTGCAGGTGGATGCCATCCCCCGCACCAAGTCCGGCAAGATCGTCGAACTTGCAGTGCGGGAGGTGGTACACAACCGGCCGGTTAACAACACCCATGCCCTCGCCGATCCCGAGGTGCTGAACCAGTATCGCAACCGGCCGGAACTGGCCAGTTGATAACAAACTCACATTCATCCGAGGCGCCGTAAGGCGCCTCTCTTTTGCCCGTTTTGTGATGAAGAGCTTTTACTCGAGATCTGTTAAACAAATGTTTTAAATAGGTGTTGAAAATGTCTCCTTTTGGATCAATAGTGAGCCTCGCCCCCTGCTGGGGATAAAGGAGCACCACTCCCCACTGAGTGGGAACAAGGAGACACTCTCATGATCTACCAAGGCGAAACCCTGTCGGTCAGCTACCTCGAAAACGGCATCGCCGAGCTGAGGTTTGATGCCCCGGGTTCAGTCAACAAGCTGGATCGCGCTACCCTGCTCTCCCTGAGCGAAGCGATCGCCGCATTACAGCAACAAGCCGATTTGAAGGGTCTGATCCTCACCTCCGGCAAAGACGCCTTTATCGTCGGTGCCGACATTACCGAATTCCTGGAACTGTTCGATCTGCCGCAAGAAGATCTGCTCGGCTGGCTGAAAAAGGCCAACGACATCTTCAATGCCATCGAAGATCTGCCGGTTCCGACCCTCTCAGCCATCAAGGGCCACGCTCTGGGCGGCGGCTGCGAGACCATCCTCTCCACCGACTTCCGTCTGGCTGACTCCACCGCCAAAATCGGCCTGCCCGAGACCAAACTCGGCATCATGCCGGGCTTTGGCGGCACAGTCCGTCTGCCGCGGGTGATCGGCGCCGACAACGCGCTCGAGTGGATCACCACCGGCAAGGATTACCGTGCCGATGACGCCCTCAAGGTGGGTGCCATCGACGCCGTGGTCGCCCCCGAGGCACTGCAGAGCGCTGCGCTGCAGATGATCAAGGACGCCATCGCGGGCAAACTGGACTGGCAGAGCCGTCGCGCCGCCAAAAAAGCCCCGCTGCGCCTCTCCAAACTGGAAGCCATGATGAGCTTCACCACCGCCGCCGGCATGGTTGCCGCCGTGGCGGGCAAACACTATCCGGCGCCGATGACCGCGGTGAAAACCGTCGAAGCCGCCGCTGGCATGGGCCGTGACGAAGCGCTGGTCGTTGAGGCACAGGGCTTTATCAAGCTGGCCAAGACCGATGTAGCCAAGGCGCTGGTCGGGATCTTCCTGAACGATCAACACATCAAGGCGCTGGCCAAGCAGGCGGCCAAGCAGGCAAACAAGGCCACTGGCCACGCCGCCGTACTGGGTGCCGGCATCATGGGTGGCGGCATCGCCTACCAGTCTGCCAGCAAGGGCATTCCGGCGGTGATGAAGGATATCAACGAGAAGGCGCTGGCACTTGGCATGGGCGAAGCCACCAAGCTGCTCAATGGCCAGCTCGAGAAGGGCCGCATCGATGGCATCAAGATGGGCCAGGTGCTCTCCGCCATCACTCCGACTCTCAGCTATGACAACGTCAAAGGCGTGGACGTCGTCGTCGAAGCTGTGGTTGAAAACCCGAAAGTGAAGGCCGCCGTACTGAGCGAAGTAGAAGGGATCATTGGCGAAGACGCCGTGCTCGCCAGCAACACATCCACCATCCCCATCTCCCTGCTGGCCAAGGGGCTGAAGCGCCCGCAGAACTTCTGCGGCATGCACTTCTTCAACCCGGTGCACCGCATGCCACTGGTGGAGATCATCCGCGGCGAGCAGACATCCGATGAAACCATCAACCGCGTGGTGGCCTACGCCGCCGCGATGGGCAAGTCCCCGGTGGTAGTCAACGACTGCCCGGGCTTCTTCGTCAACCGGGTGCTGTTCCCCTACTTCTTCGGCTTCAACAAGCTGGTCGCCGATGGCGCCGACTTTGCCGCCGTCGACAAGGTAATGGAGAAGGAGTTTGGCTGGCCGATGGGCCCCGCCTACCTGCTGGACGTGGTCGGCATCGACACCGGCCACCATGCCGGTGACGTGATGGCGCAGGGCTTCCCGGCGCGCATGAGCAAGGAAGGCCGCACCGCCATCGACGTGATGTACGAAGTGAACCGCTTCGGTCAGAAGAACGGCAAGGGCTTCTACGCCTACGAGCAGGACAAGAAGGGCAAGCCGAAGAAGGTAGCCGACGCCGCTGCTTACGAGCTGCTGGCCCCCATCGCCAAGCCGAAACAGGATTTCGACAAGGACGCCATCATTGCTCGCATGATGATCCCGATGATCAACGAGGTGGTGCTCTGTCTGGAAGAGGGCATTGTTGCCACACCAGCCGAAGCCGACATCGCGCTGGTCTACGGTCTGGGCTTCCCTCCCTTCCGCGGCGGCGTGTTCCGCTATCTGGACACCATTGGTCTGGATCGCTACGTGGCCATGGCCGACCAGTATGCCGATTTGGGCCCGCTCTACCGCGTCAGCGACCGCTTACGCGAGATGGCCGCCCAGGGCAAAACCTTCTACTGATTGCGGAAAGGAGATCCATTCATGAAAGACGTAGTCATTGTCGACTGTATCCGGACCCCGATGGGCCGGTCCAAGGGCGGCGCCTTCCGCAACGTGCGTGCAGAAGATCTGTCCGCGCACCTGATGAAATCCATCCTGCTGCGCAACCCCAACCTCGACCCGAACGAGATCGAGGATATCTACTGGGGCTGCGTGCAGCAGACCCTTGAGCAGGGCTTCAACATCGCCCGCAACGCCGCGCTGCTGGCCGGTATTCCCAAGCAGGTGGGGGCGGTCACCGTCAACCGCCTGTGTGGCTCCTCCATGCAGGCGCTGCACGACGCCTCCCGTGCCATTCAGGTGGGTGACGGGGATATCTTCATCATCGGCGGCGTCGAGCACATGGGTCACGTGCCGATGAGCCACGGCGTTGACTTCCATCCCGGCATGGCCAAGTCGGTGGCGAAAGCCTCCGGCATGATGGGACTGACCGCCGAGATGCTCGGCAAGCTGCACGGCATCAGCCGCCAGCAGCAGGACGAGTTTGCCGCCCGCTCCCACCGCCGAGCTCACGCCGCCACCGTGGAAGGACGCTTTGCCAAGGAGATCGTCGGGCTGGAAGGCCATGACGCCAGCGGCGCCCGCTTCTTCTACGACTACGACGAAGTGATCCGCCCGGAGACCACGGTTGAAACACTGAGCCAACTGCGCCCGGTGTTCGATCCGGTCAACGGCACCGTCACCGCCGGCAGCTCCTCGGCCCTGTCCGATGGCGCCGCCGCCATGCTGGTGATGAGTGCAGATCGCGCCAAGGCCCTCGGCCTCACGCCGCGCGCCAAGGTACGTGCCATGGCCATCGCTGGCTGTGATGCCGCCATCATGGGTTACGGCCCGGTACCGGCGACCCAGAAGGCGCTCAAGCGTGCCGGCCTGACTGTCGGTGATATCGACCTGTTCGAGCTGAACGAGGCGTTTGCCGCCCAGTCCCTGCCCTGCGTGAAGGATCTGGGTCTGCAGGATCAGGTGGACGAGAAGGTGAACCTGAACGGCGGCGCCATTGCGCTGGGCCACCCCCTCGGCTGCTCCGGCGCCCGCATCTCCACCACCCTCATCAATCTGATGGAGGAGAAGGATGCCACCTTGGGGGTTGCCACCATGTGTATAGGTCTGGGTCAAGGCATCGCCACCGTGTTTGAACGGGTGTGATAACCAGCCGGATCGACGGGATGCACTACTGAGAGTTGTCCCTTTTCGGGGCCAGTCTGACTGGCCCCTTTTCAAGTCTGTGACGATCGCCACACGGGGTGCTCGTCAGTGGTCAGAAGCTGTCTGTTGGCCGTCCCGTTTGGGTCGGCCTTTTTTCGTTTTAATCTTATCAATAGGCTGTTATTGCCTTAAACCTCACATTAGATAGGGGGCTTGCTTGCTTTTTACTCCCCCGACAGGTTCAATCTGCACAAAAAAATGGGTGGATGCACATACATATGTCAATGAGCAAACAACTGCTGATCGTCGATGACGACCAAGAGATCCGCGAGCTGCTCAATGAGTACCTGACCCGGGCGGGCTTTCAGGTATTGACGGCGGCGGAGGGCAACGAGATGCGTCAGCAACTCGCCCAGCACAGCCCGGACCTGATTATTCTGGACATCATGATGCCCGGCGAGGACGGTTTTACCCTCTGCCAGCAGATCCGTCGTGACTCCCAGGTGCCCATCATCATGCTGACCGCCGCCTCCGACGAAGCGGATCGGGTGATCGGTCTGGAACTCGGTGCCGACGACTATATCGCCAAGCCGTTCAGCCCCCGCGAACTGCAGGCCCGCATCAAGGCACTGCTGCGCCGCGCCGAATTCCGCCAGCCGGAAAAAGAGAAAGAGCCGAGCCGCCGCCTGCGTTTTGCCGAGTGGACCCTCGATACCCTGAGCCACCAGCTGACCCATGACGATGGCAGCCTGCTGGATCTCTCCGGCAGCGATGCCATGCTGCTCGGCATGTTCCTGCAACAGCCCGGCGTGGTGCTGGATCGGGACACCATCTCGGATGCCACCCGCGGCCGCGAAAGCCTGCCGATGGAGCGCGGTATCGACGTACAGATCAGCCGTCTGCGCCAGAAGCTGGGCGACAACGGCAAGAGCCCGCGCATCATCAAGACCATTCGCGGCAGCGGCTACATGCTGATTGCCGAGGTGCACGAGCTGCCATGAGCAACAAGTGGTCCTGGGGGGCGCTGGTGCCCCGCTCCCTGTTGTCACGGATGATCCTGCTGCTGTTGCTGGCCATCCTGCTCTCCCAGACCATTCTGACCGGCATCTGGATGCAGCAGATCCAGAAGCGGGAACTTGAGGGGATGCTCAGCACCACCCGCAACCTCGCCATGTCTGCCGCCTCCACCGTCAACTTCTTCAAATCCCTGCCGCTGCAGTATCGCCATATCGCGCTGGACCAGCTGCGCAACATGGGGGGCAGCCGCTTCTTCGTCTCGCTCAACGAGGAAGAGATCCACATCAACGCCATCCCCGACAGCGAGCGCAAGACGCAGGTGCTGGAGGAGGTTCAGGGAGTGCTGACCCGCAAGCTCTCCGATGCCATGGCGATCAAGGTGGACTTCTCCCGACCCGATGACCTCCACGTCTTCAACAACGACACCTTGCTGGCGGATCTCCCCTCCTCCTGGGCCCGCTACACCCTGTCGCTGGAACCGCTCAATCCGCCGGTACTGGTGACCCAGATCGAGATTGAAAAGGGGGAGTGGCTCTATCTGGCGGCCCTGCTGCCCGCCCCCTACATGACGCTGGATGACACCGTCATGCCAAGCAACCAGGTGCGTTTCATCGCCCTGATGACGGTGTTCCTCTGCTTCTTCACCTTTATGCTGGTGCGCTGGCAGACCCGCCCGCTGCGCCGTCTCGCCAAGGCGGCGGTGAATCTCGGCAAGGATATCGATCAGCCTTCACTCAAGGAGGAAGGAGCGTCGGAAATCGTGGCGGCGACCCGCGCCTTCAACATCATGCAGCACCGCATCCGCCGTTATATCGACGATAGAGAGCGGCTGTTCAGCTCCATCTCCCACGACCTCAAGACCCCCATCACCCGACTGCGGCTGCGGGTCGAACTGCTCGACGACGAGGTGCAAATCGCCAAGTTCAACAAGGATCTCGACGAGCTGGAGCTGATGGTGAAAGGAGCGCTGCAGACGGTCAAAGAGACCGACATTCACGAGAATATCGAGGAGATCGACATCAACGCCCTGCTGGAGCAGATGGCGGAGTCGATGAACCTGCACGACGAGCGGCTGACCATCGAAGGGCACTGCAAGTGGCCCTATCGCGGCAAGCTGCTGGCGCTCAAACGCTGCATCGGCAATCTGGTGGACAACGGCATCAAATATGGCCAGCGGGTGCGCATCATCATCATGGATGACGAGGAGATGCTGATCCTCTTTATCATGGATGAGGGCCCCGGCCTGCCGGACGATCAGTTCGAGCGTATCTTCGAACCCTATTACCGGCTCAGCACCGATCAGGCCGGCACCGGCCTCGGCCTTGGCATCGCCCGCAACATTGCCCACGCCCACGGTGGCGATCTGGTGCTGGAAAACCGTCCGCAAGGTGGCCTGCAGGCCACGCTCTCCCTACCAAGGCAGTAACCTTATGAAGTGGTTGTCTTTTTCTGTCATCGCCCTGCTCACTGCTCCCGTTGCCGCCTCCCAGGTGGAGGTACTGCACTGGTGGACATCCGGCGGCGAAGCGAAAGCGGTCGAAGTGCTCAAATCCGAGTGGACCAAACAGGGCAACCAGTGGAACGACTTCGCGGTACAGGGCGGCGGCGGCAAGAGCGCCATGACGGTATTGAAGAGCCGGGCACTGGCCGCCAACCCGCCAGAAGCGGCCCACCTCAAGGGTTACGAGCTCAAGGAGTGGGCCGGGCTCGGCTTCCTGCGCGATCTCAGCCCGATGGCCGAACACCTCGGCTGGTACAGTCAGATGCCGCCCATGGTGCGTGCCACCCTCAGCCAGAATGGTGCCCTGATGGCGGTGCCCACCGGCATCCACCGGGTCAACTGGCTGTGGCTCAACCGCAAGGTGTTCGAGCGCAACAAGCTGACTCCGCCTACCGACTGGGCCCAGTTTGTCACCGTCGCCGACCAGCTTAAAAAACGGGGCATCACCCCGCTCGCCATTGGCAACGAGCCCTGGCAGCTGGCGGTACTGTTTGAAACGGTGGCGCTCGGTGAGGGCGGTAAAGAATTCTATCGCAAGGCGTTCCTCGAGCAGGACAGCGCCACCCTGACCGGCCCCGACATGGTGCGGGTGTTGACCCGTTTCCAGCAGCTGCGCGCCTATGTGCCGCAAAAATACGCCGGTCTGAAGTGGCATCAGGCCACCAACCTGCTGGAGAGCGGTGGCGCCGCCATGCAGGTGATGGGCGACTGGGTAAAAGGGGAGCTGAGTGCCGGTAACTACCGGCCGGGTGAGGATATCGCCTGTCTGCCGAGCCCGGGCAGCGCCGGACTGTTCAGCTACAACCTCGACTCCATCGCCATGTTCAAACAGCGGGATCCGGCCCAGTTGCAGGCGCAGGGGGATCTGGCCCAACTGCTGATGACGCCGCAATTCCAGGAGGAGTTCAATCGGGTGAAGGGGTCTATCCCGGCGCTGACCAATCCCGACATGAGCAAGTTCGACCGCTGCGCCGTCCGTTCCTATCAGGATTTCCTGCTGGCGGAAAAGCAGGACAACCTGCTGCCCAGCATGGCGGAAGGGATGGCGACGCCGACCAATATGCGGCAGGCGATCCTCGATGTGCTGAGCAACTTCTTCAACGACCCCAAGGCCAACCCGGAGCAGACGGCGCTGCATCTGGAGCGGGCCATGCGCTCGACCCGCTGATCCGGGCACATTGCCAAACGGCAGAAATGACAAAGGCGGAATTGCTCCGCCTTTGTTGTTGAATCGTCATCCGATTCAGGATTGATCGTTCTCGTCCTCATCCTCGTCATAGTAATCGCTGAGCTCGATCCAGAGCCCCAACCCGACCATCACCATGGAGCCGAACCAGGTACCGGTGTTCCCGATCGGGCTGCCCATCACTATCATGGCGAAGGACAAGAACCCCATGCCTGCATAGGCTTGTAATCTGCCGTAGGAGACCTGCATATTCACCTCCTTGTTGAATATGGTTCAATTTTTATATTACTCGTCCGGCGCAAGCTGGATAGGGTAGAATAACATTTCGGTTACATATGCTGGTTAATGGGGCGTTTGTTTGATTATTTTTTAGCCCTGAGTATCATTGGCAGCCGAATAGGTTGAAGGTTGATAATAGATGAGTGATTTATTCTGCGGCGCGACTCACGAGTTGGACGCAATCGGGCTTCGTTGCCCGGAACCCGTTATGATGGTTCGCAAGAAAGTGCGGCTGATGGCGGATGGCGAGACCCTGCTGGTCAGCGCCGACGATCCTTCAACCACCCGCGACATCCCCAGTTTCTGCCGCTTTATGGATCACACCCTGGTCGCCAGCGAGACAGAGCAGGCCCCCTACCGCTATCTGATCCGCAAGGGTCAATAAGCCCCTGTACCGGAGCACTCCATGACAACCATTACCCGAATCGGCACCACCCAGCGTTGGTCAGACGTGGTCATCCACAATGGCACCCTCTACGTGGTGGAAGTGCCCGTCAGCGAAGAGGCCGACATCCACCAGCAGACCCGCGAAGTGCTGGCGAGCCTGCAGCGCCTGCTGGAAGCCAACGGCTCCGGCGTCGACAAGATCCTGATGGCCAATATCTATCTCAAAGACATTGGTGACATCGCTGCCTTCAACGAGCAGTGGGATGCCTGGATTCCGGCTGGCACCGCACCCGTGCGCGCCTGCGTACAAGCCCGTCTGGCCCACGAAGGCTACAAGGTGGAAGTGCAGCTGACTGCGGCAGTCTAAGAGGCGCTTATCCCCCTCATCCCCGCCCCTTCTCCCACGAGGGGAGAAGGGAGCAAGCAACAAGGCGCCATTGCTCGCAACGGCGCCAATAGAAAGGCCCCGCCATCACTGGCGGGGCCTTTTCGTTACCGAAACCTGAACGACTTAGGCGGTCGGGGTCAGGGTAATGGTCACGCGGCGGTTCTGGGCTTTGCCAGCGGCGGTGCTGTTGGTAGCAACCGGCTGATCCGGGCCCACGCCGGTGGTCGAGATGCGGCTGCCTGCTACGCCCTGACCAATCAGCTGGGCGGCAACGGCATCGGCACGATCGCGGGAAAGCTTCATGTTCAGGTCGCGGGAACCAGTACTGTCGGTGTGACCGACCACGTTCAGGCGGGTCTTGTCGAACTCGGCAACCACCATGGCCACGCCGGAGAGGGTGTTGGCACCGGCCGCTTTCAGCTGGGAGCTGGAGCTGTCGAAGGTGACGTTGTTCGGCATGTTGAGGATCAGCTCATTGCCATTGCGGGTCACGCTGACGCCGGTGCCCTGCAGCTTCTCGCGCAGCTTGGCTTCCTGCACGTCCATGTAGTAGCCGATACCGCCACCCAGCGCCGCGCCGGCAGCAACACCGGTCAGGATGCCCTTCTTGCGGTCACCCTTGCTGGAGGAGAGCGCACCTACGGCCGCACCGGCAGCGGCGCCAGCCAGCGCGCCCCAGGCACCTTTGGAGGTCTGGGATTCACCTGTGTAGGGGTTGGTGGTACAGCCGCTCAGGGCAACGGTCAGTGCCAGAGCAGGCACCAGGATCTTGGCTCGCATGAAAAAACCTCTGTGAAAACAATCCGGCACCATGCCGGGGGCCGGATTGTAACGCGCTGGCACGCCATTGTCTGACGCAAGCCTGAACAGATGGCGAGAGTGGTGTTTTTTTGGGCAGTCGGCGGGCTGTCAGTGCGGTAATTGACACTCGGCGTGGCAAGGACAGCTGACCAGATGATCGTTCACCATCCCCACCGCCTGCATAAAGGCGTAACAGATGGTGCTGCCGACGAAGTTGAAGCCAAGCTTTTTGAGCGCCTTCGACATGGCATCCGACTCCGGTGAGGTCGCCGGAATATCGCCGTTGCCCTGCCGCTGGTTGACGATGGGGGCGCCGCCAACAAAGCCCCACAGGTAGTCGGCAAAGTCGATCCCCTGCTCCTGCAACGCCAGATAGGCGCGGGCATTTCTGATGATCGACTGCACCTTGAGCCGGTTGCGGATAATGCCGCTGTCCTGCATCAACCGCTCCACATCCTGCTCGTCGAAGCGGGCAATCTGCACCGGATCAAAGTCCGCATAGGCGCGGTAATAGCTCTCGGTACGCTTGAGGATGGTGATCCACGACAGCCCCGCCTGCTGGCCGTCGAGGCAGAGCTTGGCAAACAGCTCGCGGGCGTCATAGACCGGCCTGCCCCACTGTTTGTCATGGTATTCAATGTATTCCGGGTCTTTGGTCACCCAGGCGCAGCGCAGTTCCATTTCCTCTCCCTCGTCATTTCAGCGGTTTGCCCGACCCTGCCCACTCTGCAGGCGGCACTGCTCACATCATATACCGGACATCCCGCCCGACCAGCCAGGGCGCAGCACCATCCCGCGAATCCGCTGCAATTTCGCCTATTATCCGACCATGCCAGACGGTATACTCCCTCGGTTCACATTCAGCAAATCTTGCTCTGATTTTCACTTCGCGCGAAAAAAATTATGCAAAAATTCGATGTCAAAACCTTTCAGGGCCTGATCCTGCAGCTGCAGGACTATTGGTCCCGCCAGGGCTGTACCATCATTCAGCCGCTGGATATGGAAGTGGGTGCCGGTACTTCCCACCCCATGACCTGTCTGCGTGCCCTGGGCCCGGAGCCCATCGCCTGCGCTTACGTGCAACCGTCCCGCCGTCCGACTGACGGCCGCTACGGTGAAAACCCGAACCGCCTGCAGCACTACTACCAGTTCCAGGTGATCATCAAGCCTTCCCCCGACAACATTCAGGAACTCTATCTGGGCTCCCTGAAAGAGCTGGGCATGGATCCTGAAATCCACGATATCCGCTTCGTGGAAGACAACTGGGAAAACCCGACTCTGGGTGCCTGGGGTCTGGGTTGGGAAGTGTGGCTGAACGGCATGGAAGTGACCCAGTTCACCTACTTCCAGCAGGTTGGCGGCCTCGAGTGCAAGCCGGTCACCGGCGAGATCACCTACGGTCTCGAGCGTCTGGCCATGTACATCCAGGGCGTGGACAGCGTCTACGATCTGGTCTGGTCTGACGGCCCGCTGGGCAAGACCACCTACGGCGACGTGTTCCACCAGAACGAAGTGGAGCAATCCACCTACAACTTCGAACACGCCGATGTGGAGTTCCTGTTCCACTGCTTCGAGCAGTACGAGAAGGAAGCCCAGAATCTGCTGGCACTGGAAAAACCGCTGCCGCTGCCTGCCTACGAGCGCATCCTCAAGGCCGCTCACTCCTTCAACCTGCTGGATGCCCGCAAGGCCATCTCGGTCACCGAGCGTCAGCGCTACATCCTGCGCATTCGCACCCTGACCAAGGCCGTGGCAGAGGCATACTACGCCTCCCGCGAAGCGCTGGGCTTCCCGATGTGTCAGCGCAGTGAGAACAAGCAAGGTTAAGGAACGGACATGGCACAACATACATTTCTGGTAGAGATCGGTACTGCTGAGCTGCCGCCCAAAGCCCTGCGCTCCCTGGCCGAAGCCTTTGCCGACAACTTCAAAGCCGAACTGACCAAGGCCGATCTGGCCTTCGGCGACGTCGAGTGGTTTGCCTCACCGCGCCGTCTGGCGCTGAAGGTAAGCGAGCTGGCCGGCGAACAGCCGAGCAAGAGCGTCGAGAAGCGCGGCCCGGCCGTAGCGCAGGCGTTCGATGCCGAAGGCAAGCCGACCAAGGCTGCTGAAGGCTGGGCCCGTGGCAACGGCATCACAGTTGAGCAGGCCGAGCGTCTGGTCACCGACAAGGGCGAGTGGCTGGTTCACACCGCCAAGGTCGAAGGCCGTCCGGCCGTCGATCTGCTGGGTGAACTGGTTGCCTCTGCACTGGCCAAGCTGCCGATCCCCAAGATGATGCGCTGGGGCGACAAGACCATCCAGTTCGTACGTCCGGTGTTCACCGTGACCCTGCTGCTGGATGGCGAGCTGGTTCCCGCCCACATTCTGGGTATCGACTCTGCCCGCACCATTCGCGGCCACCGCTTTATGGGCGAGAGCGAATTCACCATCGACAACGCCAGCCAGTACCCGCAAATCCTGCAGGAGCGCGGCATGGTGATTGCCGACTTCATGGCGCGCAAGGCCAAGATCAAGGCTGACGTCGAAGCGGCTGCTGCCGCCTTCGGTGGCGTGGCCGATCTGGACGACGCCCTGCTGGAAGAAGTGACCGCACTGGTCGAGTGGCCGGTGGTGCTGACCGCCAACTTCGAAGAGAAGTTCCTGGCCGTTCCGGCTGAAGCGCTGGTTCACACCATGAAAGGTGACCAGAAGTACTTCCCGGTCTACGACAAGAACGGCAAGCTGCTGCCGAAGTTCATCTTCGTCACCAACATCGAGTCCAAAGACCCGAGCCAGATCATCAGCGGCAACGAGAAGGTGGTTCGCCCCCGTCTCTCTGACGCCGAGTTCTTCTTCAAGACCGACCTCAAGCAGACTCTGGCCTCCCGCCTGCCGCGCCTTGAAACCGTGCTGTTCCAGCAACAGCTGGGCACCGTCAAGGCCAAGGTCGAGCGTATCGAGACCGTCGCCGGCTTTATCGCCGAGCGTATCGGCGCCGATGTCACTCAGGCCAAGCGTGCCGGTCTGCTCTCCAAGTGTGATCTGATGACCAACATGGTCGGCGAGTTCACCGACACCCAGGGTGTCATGGGGATGCACTACGCCCGTCACGATGGCGAAGACGAAGCCGTGGCCGTGGCCCTCAACGAGCAGTACATGCCGCGCTTTGCCGGCGATGCCCTGCCGTCTGGTCTGGTTGCCTGCGCCGTCGCGCTGGCCGACAAGTTCGACACCCTGGCCGGTATCTTCGGCATCGGCATGCTGCCGAAGGGTGATAAAGACCCGTTCGCCCTGCGTCGCGCCGCCATCGGTGCCCTGCGCATCATGACCGAGAAGCAGCTGGACTTGGATCTGGTTGAACTGGTTGAAGAAGCGGTACGCGTCTACGGCGACAAGCTGACCAACAAAACCGTCGTCACCGACGTGGTCGACTTTATGCTGGGCCGCTTCCGCGCCGCCTATCAGGACGAAGGCATCGGTGCCGACGTGGTGCTGGCCGTACTGGCCCGCCGCCCGACCCGTCCGCTCGACTTCGATCGTCGCGTCAAGGCCGTCAGCCACTTCCGCACGCTGGATGCCGCACTGGCACTGGCTGCCGCCAACAAGCGCGTGAGCAACATTCTGGCCAAGGTCGAAGGCGAGCTGCCGACTGCCGTCAAACCGGAACTGCTGGTCGATGCCGCCGAGAAGGCGCTGGCCACCCAGGTTGCCGAACTGCAAGCCGAACTGGCCCCGCTGTTCGCCGCCGGTGACTATCAGGCTGCCCTCACCCGTCTGGCCGCCCTGCGCGAGCCGGTCGACACCTTCTTCAATGAAGTAATGGTGATGGCCGACGACGAGGCCCTCAAGGCCAATCGTCTGGCACTGCTGAACAACCTGCGCAACCTGTTCCTGCAAGTCGCGGATATCTCCCTGCTGCAGTGATTTTGGTTGAATCAGTGATATTAAAAACGGCGCCGTAAAGGCGCCGTTTTTTAAACGGTGATATATAAAAATGAATGAAAACAACCAAGAAAAACTCACTATTTCTTTAACAAAGAATGGTGCTTTAGAATTAAAGCATGAAAAGCAACAAAATACGACAGAAGCAATTATAAATGTTGTAGAAAATAACAGTCAGCCATTGAGAGTATCTTTGGAGACAAGTACTGATTGGCCAATATTTATTGCAACGCTCATAGTCGGCCTAGGAAGCATTCTCACATCTATTATTGTCGCTCGTATTAGCTACATAAATCAGCGCAGCCAAATAAGATCAAACATTGCGACGTTCAGACAAAAATGGCAAGAAGAACTACGTAGCGCAGCGACAGATTTTTTTTCCTGTGCCATGCGTGTACACTATGATAAAACACATAACAATCAACTATTAACCCCTGAAAAAATCAGTGAGCTAACACGCTATCAAGTTAGAATGGAATTTCTGCTAGATAGGAAGAAAGATAACAACAAGGAAATTGAACGTTCCATTGTACGAGTACTAGACCTTTCTCAAAGTACAGATACAAGTGCTTTTACCAATGAGATAAACAACCTCCAAATATTAGTGTGTAATACTTTGGAAAAAGCTTGGGTAGATATTAAAAATGACCTGCATGGTATATCTCCACATTGAAAGCCATAAATAGCTTATAGGCTGCATTCATGTACAGGACCTTAAGCGTTGAGTCCCTTTAAAACGCCTTCCAAGGTCCTGTCCGATTTTCTCTTCTGGGCTCGGCAAGCGTTGTTGGCCAAATAATCAGCGGCCCATTCCAGCTCGTAGGTTCGATTAGCCGTCAGGCGTAATCGGACGTTCGCGTAAATGGATTCTCCCGCCATCACAGCCAGTCGAATTTCCCCTCAGGCTGGCCGCCCCTGTTTCACGGCAACAACCGCAATCAAAGCCTCTCGTGCGTCCGATTACGCTGCGCTAATCGAACCTACAGGGCATTGGCTGGCGCTCTATGCCGGTTGATCAAGATCGGCCATTACCCTTTGCGGGCGGTGAACGGGCCAATCAGCGGCATCAGGGCACACTGCAAACATGCATAAGTAAAAATTGGGTCATTATCCGAAAACCCATAAATTCCGTTTATACCGACTACCTTGGCGGATATGGCGGCCACCAGCGACGATAACGGGTGCCAGCGGAGCATCGCCCGATCTCTGGCAAACGAGCGGAGTCATCCTCACCTGCCATTGCCACCAATCTTGCAAGAAGCCGGGTAAATGCCGGTACGTAAACCCGCAGGTTTGATTCGCCACCAGGCGTAATCGAACATTCGCGTAAATCGACTCTTCCATGATAACGGCAAGCCCTATCCCACCTCTGACTGGCCGCTGGAACAACTGTGTCTCGTGTGTCCGATTGGGCTTCGCTCATCAAACCTGCATCAGACGGTGAGATGCTGAGTATGCAAATGGGCACCGAGCGTCACGAAACTCAACATTTATCGAACATCACTCTCAACCTGCTGGTATGCAGGTTGAGTTTTTGTTGATAGATATATTTACAACTGTTGCAAATCGCTTTCTTTTTAAGCTAAAACATCCCATATTACTTGGCTCACCCTATTATCCAGTTGAACCATAATCTATAGATATATATATTAATTACATTAAATGCAATTAGGCTGCAGCATGGAAAAACTGAATTTTATCTCCTGGCAACTGGAACGAACGAGAGGAAAACGATTCGAGAATTATGTCATAACTCGAATTTGGCATTTGCTGAATGATTTGGAAATCAAAATCATCACTCAACAATATGTAGCAAGGCCATATGGTAGAGCGTTGACAGACCTATACTTCCCTCAATTATCACTACATATTGAAGTCGATGAGCCTCACCATTTGACGCAAGTTGAACAGGATCGGCTAAGAGAAAATGACATTATCAATGCCACTGGACATCAGATTATAAGAATTGACACCTCAAGAGGAATTGACAAACTCCACGAGGACATAGATCAAGCTGTTCTTCTAATCAGGAAAATGAAACAGCAGAAATCCAACTTTATTAAATGGGATATGAAAATGGAACAATCATCCAAGACATATATAGAACGCGGTTATATTGACTTAAGTGATGATGTGGCCTTCGATAAAATAGTGAGTGCAGTAAACTGCTTCGGTCATAACTATGCAGGATGGCAACGAGGAGGAGCCTCTCACGGGATAGAAGAAAATACTATCATTTGGTTTCCCAAGCTATTTCCAAACGGAGATTGGGAAAATAATATATCTGATGATGAAACCACTATTTACGAGAAGAATGTCGATAATGAAAAAGCTAAATCTCACATATTAAAAACAATTGACGATGGGATCCACACCAGAATTGTATTTGCGAAAGTAAAAGATAGTTTTGGCAAGACAAAATATAGATTTAAAGGAAGATACGTTCTTAATATAGAACAAACCAACTTCACAACGGGCTTGGTTTGGGAACGTATCGCAAGCAGGGTCAAGACATATAAACCCAAAGACTGAAAGGTTGAACGAAGTCATCCTTTCCCTCCGGTCTCCCCACGTTGGGTCAGATACGGTCCGTATCCAACGAAAAATGCAGCCAGCCGAATTTTCCCCTCCGGCTGGCCGATCCTGTTTCACGGCAACAACCGTAATCAAAGCCTCTCGATCGTCCGATTACGCTTCGCTAATCGAACCTACAGGGGGGTGATCAGCTGTTATCATTTGAGACAGTGCCCAGCGCCGCCACGCCCAAGAGGAACGTCATGGATATACCTGCCGCCCCGTCCCCCGCCATCTGCCAGCTGTGTCAGGAGAAAGCAGATCTCGACTTCGACTTCACCATGGCCTTTCAGCCCATCGTTGATTGCAGCCAGCGCACCATATTCGGCTACGAGGCGCTGGTGCGGGGGATCAACAACGAACCGGCGCAGAGCGTGATTGCCCGGGTCAACGACGACAACCGCTACCGTTTCGATCAGCTGTGCCGCATCAAGGCCATCGCGTTGGCCGCCCGGCTCGGGATGAAGGGGATGCTGAGCATCAACTTTCTGCCCAATGCGGTCTATCGCCCGGAGCGCTGCATCCGCACCACCCTGCAGGCGGCCCGCGAGCACCACTTCCCCATTGAGCAGATCATGTTCGAGCTGACCGAGGTGGAGCAGGTGCAGGATAGCCAGCATCTTCGCGGCATCGTCGATCACTATCAGGCGCTCGGCTTCAAGACGGCGATCGATGACTTTGGCGCCGGTTACTCGGGCCTCAACCTGCTGGCCGATTTTCATCCCAACATCGTCAAACTCGATATGCACCTGCTGCGCGGCATCGACCAGGACCCGACCCGACAAGCCATAGTGCGCCACTGTCTGGCGCTGTTTGCCGAGTTGCAGATCATCCCGCTGGCGGAGGGGATCGAGACCCGCGAAGAGATGGCCTGCCTGCGGGAGATAGGCATCAACCTGATGCAGGGCTACCTGTTCGCCCGCCCCGGCTTTGAAAAACTGCCGGAAGTAGATTTCGCCATCCTCTAAGCCATGTCGGCCAGGGCTGCGCAAACATCCGGCTCCATTGCGCTGGATGACAAGCAGTTTCGCCTGCGCCACTGCTATGATGCTGGCACCTGTTCATCAACGACCGAGATATCATGAAGCGCAAAACCATGGCCCTGCTGCTGGGCACCCATCTGCTGGTCGCGGCGGCAGGCTTTGCCGCCGGTGTCTACACCCTGCCGATCCTGATCGCGCCAACCGCCCCTGATACCGAGCAGGTAGCGGCCAGCCAGCAGCAAGCGAGATTCCACGGCACCTTTCGCCGGGATCTGAAAGACAGCGATCGGCTGCACTGGGGGGAAGGCAAGGTGAGCATAGGGCCGGATGCCGTCAGCCTGATGGGCAAGCTGGCCCCCGGGCCGGACTACCAGCTCTACCTCTCCCCCGAGTTTGTCGAGACCGAAGCCGATTTCGCTCGTCTCAAGGATCAGATGGTGCGAGTCGGGCCGGTGAAGACCTTCGACAACTTTATCGTGCCGCTGCCCGCCACGATCGATCCGGCCCGCTACAGCAGCGTGATCGTCTGGTGTGAAACCTTCGGCCAGTTCATCACCGCCGCCCGTTATCAGGATGAGAGTCCGGAGCAGTAACCTCGCCCCAGACCCGCACCATGAAAAAGGGCTGACATCGCTGTCAGCCCTTTGGCTATCAGGCCCGCTCGTCATTAACGCTCCGGCTTGGTCATCTCCTGCAGCAACTGATCGATGCAGCCCACTACCTGCTCTGAGTTCTGCTCGATTTCGCGGTAGAGCGCCTCCGCCTCTTCATGCTTGTGCTGATTTTTCAGCTCGATAATCTGCTGGATCACCTGATGCAGTCTGGCGTGGGGGGCGGCCATCGCCCTGAAGGCGGGTTGATCGCCGCAGCATGCCTGCCCTTCACTGAAGTACCAGTGACCAAGGCGGCACTCCTTGTCGCTGACCGCCTCGCTGCGCGACAGCCCCTCCTGCCCATCCAGATAGGCACGCACCCGGGTCTTCCAGCCCATGTGAGCGGCGCGGGCGCGACTCAGCACCATCCGCACGTTGGAACCATCCTGAAACTGTCCGGCCAGATCCCCCAGCTTGTCCACCAGGGTCGCCACATGGCTGGCGATATGGGCGGTATCCCGCGCCACCAGCGTGGTGGCCTGGGAGATCTCGTGGACGCTGACGATATTGCGGGTGATCTCGTCGCTCACCGAGGATTGCTCCTCCGAGGCCGCGGCGATCTGGGTGTTCATGTCGCGAATGCTGTTGACCGCCCCCTTGATCCGGCCGAGGGCTTCTCCCGCCTGATTGGCCCGCTCCACCGACTCCCCGGCCCGCGAGACGCTGTGTTCGATCATGGTCACCGTGGTGCCCACCGCCCGTTGCAACTGCTCGATGGTGCCGCGGATCTCGGCGGTGGAGTGCTGGGTGCGCCCGGCCAGCGAGCGCACCTCGTCGGCCACCACCGCAAAACCACGACCCTGTTCACCGGCCCGGGCCGCCTCGATGGCAGCGTTGAGGGCCAGCAGGTTGGTCTGCTCGGCGATGGACTGGATCACCGCCAGCACCGAGCCAATCTGCTCGCTGGCCTTGGCAACCTCTTTCACCGTGTTGCCCGCGCTGGCGATCTCCTCCGCCAGCTGTTCGATCATGTTGACGCTCTGCTGCACCACCTCATCGCCGGTGACCGCCTGATTGTCCGCTTCGTTGGCCGCTTCGGCCGCCTGTGCCGTGTTGTTGGCCACCTCGTGTACCGTGCTGGTCATCTCGGTCATGGCGGTGGCGAGCTGGGTGGTCTGCTCCTGCTGGCGCGTCATGCTGCCAAGATTGCCGGCCGCACTGCGCGACAACCGCTCGCTCTCGCCAGCCAGTTCGCCCAGAGTGGCGGTGAGCTGGCTGATGGTGTCGCGGATCTTGGCAACAAAGGCATTGAATGCCGACCCGAGCCGGCGGATCTCCTCCGGCCCTGCCACCGGCAGCTTGCTGCCGAGATCGCCGGAGCCATTGGCCAGCGCCTCCAGCGCCTTGACGCTGTCGAGCAGCGGACGGCTAAGACGCGCCAGCAGCAGCACCAGCGCCACCGCAATCAGAGCGGTGCCAAGTAGCGCGATCATTACCATCTGCCAGCTCTGGCGTACCAGCGCGGCTGCAACCTCACTGTGATCACGCGCCAACTCGATCACCCCGACCGCCTTGCCGGAGAAGTCGCGCAACGGTGCCGCCATCACCAGAAAATCGCTCCCCTGCTGCTTGATGGTGGTGAAGCGGCTCTCTCCCGCCAATACCTCCTGATACCAGTCCACCGACTCACCAAGCATGGAGGTACCAGTCAGCATAACGGGCTTACCCTGTTCAAACAGATAGATGGCAAAGCGACTGTCCTTGCCCAGCAGATCGGCAAACAGCGAGGTGTCGAGGGCGCGGCCAAACTCCACCGAGCCGACCGACTGACCATTGAAAGTGACCGGCACTACGCCGCGGATCCCGGTGCCCCCCTGACCGGTCTCCAACCCGCCGACCGGTTGATGATTGCGGTTCACCTCGACCACTGCCAACCGTGTAGTAGAGAGGTCGTCGCCATGATTTGCGGGCTTGTGTACCCGATAAAGGGAAGTAGCCGGGGGAATGTGAAAGTGAAACTGCTGGATCCCCTGCGCCTTGATAGCGGGCCAGAGCGGATCAAACAGATTGGCGAGGGTCTGCCAATCCTTGTCGGCCACCGCCTTGGCTGCATCCGGCCGCTGGGCGATCAGGGTCGCCGCCAGCACGGTTTCATGGCTGGTATTTTTGATCACAGCTTCCACGTTCTGGAGCTGGCTCCGCAGTGCAGCCTGCTCGGCCGCGAGCGCCCGCTGGCGATTTTCAAACAGATTAAAGGTAAGCAGCACCACGGCGAGCAATACGATGCCGCCGATTGCCAGCAGCGTGATCTGGTGACCCAGCTTGCGAGGGGGGAACATAAGACACCATCCTTGACAGTCATACCCAACCTACAGGATGGAACGGTTAAGTCGGGAGTCCATCAGAACTTAACCCTTTGTTGATATTGATCAAACGATTAACAGGCAAAATGCGAGGCAGCTCAAACGAGGGGAATATCCACCAGATAGAGGGCCATTCCCTGCTTCGTGAAAGGCCCTGCATCCAGACAATAACCAACCCGCAGGCTGGCGAGCGGATTAACGAAAACGGTGCAGGTGGTAGTCGACATGGTAGTCGTTACCATTGCGGAACATGATGGAGTAGTTGAGGAACTCTCCGCTCTCGCTGTATGAGAGCGAGGTGAGCCGCAGGATAGGGGCCCCCTGCTCGATATGGAGCAGCTCGGCAGTAACCCGATCCGCCAGCACGGCACTGAAGCACTCATAGTTACCCGCAATCGCGATGCCGCACTCCCGTTCGATGTAGTCGAATTTGGACCCTTCCAGATGGGCGACCGACAGATTGCGAAACAGTCTGACCGGCATATAGCTCTCTTCCAGCAGCAGAGCCCGACCATCCACCGAGCGGATCCGGCTGGAGTAATAGACGGGTTCATTCACCTTCACCCTCAGCTGACTGGCGATGGCCGGTGGCGCAGGCATGGTGCGAAATTCCAACACCTGGCTGGTCAACGTGCGCCCCTGCTCGCGCATCAGTTCGGTAAACCCGCTCAGCCCTTTGGTCTCATGCTGGACATCCTTTTTCGTCACATAGGTGCCGCTGCCGTGGCGCCGCTCGACCAATCCCCACTCGATCAACATGTCTACCGCTTTGCGAATGGTCATGCGGGAGACACCATACTGTTCTGCCAGCGCTTTTTCGCCCGGCAACACATCTCCCACCCGGCACTCGGCACCGTTTACCCTGATCCTGAGTCGATCAGCCACCGATTTATAGATCACTGCTAGACATCTCCTGTGGTCACAACGCCAACCATCTCATTCTCAATGAAGTGGCTAAATTGCTTAAAAACAATAACTTAACTTTCAACTAAAGCTGCAAGAACATCACAAAACCAAGAGGTACAACAATATCGCAAAAGTTAGACATCTTTGTCTAAATAACTGCATGCGTCAGATCACATTATTCCAAGATATTTCATGAGGTCTCTTTTTATCGTTGCTAATTTGCATCTGGCAACACCGGCAAGGATTCGATTAGCTATTTCAACCAAGGGACAATATATGCTCAGTCAAATTCAACGTTTTGGCGGAGCAATGTTCACTCCTGTACTGCTTTTTCCTTTTGCAGGTATGGTAGTAGGCATTGCAATTATGCTGAAAAACCCGATGTTTGTCGGTGAATCACTGGCAAACCCACAAGGATTATTCTTCCAGATCATCCATATTATTGAAGAGGGTGGCTGGACAGTATTCAGGAATATGCCGCTGATATTTGCCATTGGCCTGCCAATCGGTCTGGCAAATAAGGCTCAAGCCAGAGCCTGTCTGGCTGTATTGGTCAGTTTCATGACTTGGAACTATTTTATCAACGCCATGGGAATGACCTGGGGCAGTTATTTCGGGGTCGACTTCAGTCAGGATGTGGGGGGGGAAAGTGGCCTCGCCATGGTGGCGGGGATCAAAACCCTGGATACCAGCATCATAGGGGCCATCGTCATCTCCGGCATCGTGACGGCACTGCACAACCGCCTGTTTGATCGCCAACTGCCGGTCTTTCTCGGCATCTTTCAGGGCAGCTCCTTTGTCACCATTGTCGCCTTCTTCGTGATGATCCCCTGCGCCTGGCTGACCCTGCTTGGCTGGCCAAAAGTACAGATGGGCATCGCCTCCCTGCAGAATTTCATGCTGGTCTCGGGTCCGGTCGGGGTGTGGGTATACACCTTCCTCGAGCGGATTTTGATCCCGACCGGCCTGCATCACTTTATCTACGGCCCCTTCATCTTCGGTCCAGCGGCAGTAGAGGGGGGCATTCAGCTCTATTGGGCACAGCACATGCTGGAGTTCAGCCAGAGCACTCGCCCGCTGATTGAACAGTTCCCTCAGGGTGGCTTTGCCCTGCACGGCAACTCGAAGATTTTCGGTGCCATGGGGATTGCTCTGGCCATCTATGCCACGGCAGCCAAAGAGAACAAGGCCAAGGTGGCAGGCCTGCTGATCCCAGCCACCCTGACCGCCATTCTGGTCGGTATCACCGAGCCGCTGGAGTTCACCTTCCTCTTCATCTCGCCTCTGCTGTTTGCCATCCACGCCCTGCTGGCAGCCACCATGTCGACTGTGATGTACCTGTTTGGTGTGGTCGGCAACATGGGTGGAGGTCTGCTCGACCAGTTCCTGCCGCAGAACTGGATACCCATGTTCCACAACCATGCGGGAATGATGTTCACCCAGATCGCTATCGGGTTGGTCTTTACCGGCATCTGGTTCCTGATATTCCGCGCGCTGATTATCAGGCTCAATCTTAAAACACCGGGCCGGGAAGACAGTGAAATAAAGCTTTATTCCAAGTCAGATTATCAGGCAGCCAAAAATCAGCGTGGCAGTGATAGTGCAACACAAATTATCGAAGCGCTTGGTGGAGTTAGAAATATACGCAGTCTGAATAATTGTGCCACGCGCTTAAGAATATCGCTGGTTAACAGCAAGCTAGCCGCTGCAGATGAGGCGTTTATTAAATTAGGGGCCCATGGTGTCGTCCGCCATGGCGATAGTATCCAGGTAATTATCGGTCTGCATGTACCTCAGGTACGTGAAAATATGGAATCGATTATGAACAACAGTCATCAACAATCGTCTTTAGTAATGGAGTCATGATCATGAAAAAATTCTCTGTAGTCATTGCCGGTGGTGGCAGCACTTTTACTCCTGGTATCGTTCTGATGTTGCTGGAAAATCAACATCGCTTCCCGCTCAAGGAGATCAAATTCTACGACAACGATGGTGCCCGTCAGGAGATCATCGCCGAAGCCTGCAAAATCTTGCTGAAAGAGAAGGCTCCCGAGATCGCCTTCAGCTATGGCACCGACCCCAAAGCAGCGTTTAGCGATGTAGATTTCGTCATGGCCCATATCCGGGTTGGCAAATATCCGATGCGCGAGCTGGACGAGAAGATCCCGCTGCGTCATGGCGTGGTCGGTCAGGAGACCTGCGGCCCGGGCGGTATCGCCTACGGCATGCGCTCCATCGGCGGAGTGCTGGAGCTGGTCGACTATATGGAGCAGTACTCACCCAATGCCTGGATGCTCAACTACTCCAACCCGGCCGCCATTGTGGCCGAAGCGACCCGTCGCCTGCGTCCCAACGCCAAAATCCTCAACATCTGCGACATGCCGATCGGGATCGAGGGGCGCATGGCCCAGATTGCCGGTCTCAAATCCCGCAAAGAGATGCGGGTACGCTATTACGGCCTCAACCACTTTGGCTGGTGGACCCGCATCGAGGATCTGGAAGGCAACGACCTGATGCCGAAGATCAAAGAGCACGTCGCCCGCCACGGCTATGTGCCCAATAGCGCCAGCCATGCCGAAGCAAGCTGGAACGATACCTTCGCCAAGGCAAAGGATGTATGGGCGCTCGACCCGGATACCCTGCCCAACACCTATCTGAAGTACTACCTCTACCCGGACTATGTGGTGGCCCACTCCAACCCGGAACACACCCGCGCCAACGAGGTGATGGAGCACCGCGAGAAGCAGGTCTTCACCGCCTGTACCGACATCGTCAAGGCAGGCAATTCAGCAGCGGGCGAGCTGGAGATCGATGAACACGCCTCCTATATCGTTGACCTGGCAACCGCTATCGCCTTCAACACCCAAGAGCGGATGTTGCTGATCGTTCCCAATCGCGGCGCCATCCCCAACTTTGACCCGGAAGCCATGGTCGAGATCCCCTGCCTGGTCGGCAGCAGCGGACCTGAGCCGCTGCAGGTGGGCAGCATCCCGCTGTTCCAGCAGGGCATGATGGGCCAGCAGGTCGCGGTCGAGAAACTGGTGGTCGAAGCCTGGGTTGAGCACTCTTACCAGAAACTGTGGCAAGCCATCACCCTCTCCAAGACAGTGCCCAGTGCATCGGTGGCCAAGTCCATTCTCGATGACTTGATAGAGGCCAACAAAGCCTACTGGCCGGAACTGAAATAAACCGCCCATAAACAAAAACCCCCTCGTGACAGAGGGGGTTTTTCGTGTTGGCAACGGGCGCGGATTAACGCAACGGTTTGACCGAGCGACGGACGATCAGCTCGGGCTGTACCGTCATCGATTCCACTTCCAGCTCCTTGTTGCGGATCCGGCTGACCAGATGCTTCACCGCCAACTGGCCCAGTTCGGCCTTCGGGTGACGGATGGTGGTCAGCGGCGGACTGGAGAAGCGCGCCATCTCCACATCGTCGTAGCCGATGATGGAGATATCGTCCGGCACCTTGACTCCGGCTTCCCAGGCAGCGCAAATCGCGCCGATCGCCATGGGATCGTCGAAGGCAAAGACCGCGGTCGGACGAGGCTGCAGGGCCAGGATGCGCTGCATGGCATCGAAGCCGCTCTGGCTCTCGTAATCCCCTTCAAAGACCTGCTCATCTTTGAGGGTCAGACCGTGCTCGCCCAGCGCATCACGTACCCCGTCCAGTCGCTGCTGGGTGGTCGGCTTGGAGAGCTGGCCAGTGATGCAGACGATGTCGCGGTGCCCCAGCTCCAGCAGATGGCGAACGGCCATGCGGGCGCCGATGCGGGCGTTGTCGTTGATGACGTTGGCGAAATCGCACTCCGTGCCCCAATCCAGTACCACCTGCGGCACGTTCTTGTGGATGCGCAGCATGTCACGCAACGGGGTGTCGATATCGGTACCCAATACCAGCAGTCCATCCACCCGTTTTTCCATCAGCATTCTCAGGTAATGCTGTTGGCGAGGCGGCTGGTTTTCGGTGTTGCAGAGGATCAGGCTGTAGCCCTGTTCGAAGCAGTACGCTTCAACCCCTTGCACCACTTCTGCGAAGAAGGGGTTTACGCTGGTGGTAACCAGCATGCCAATGGTCTTGGTCGAATTTATTTTAAGACTGCGCGCTACCGAGTTGGGCGCGTAGTTGAGTTCTGCCACCGCCTCAATCACTTTCTGGGTCGCGTCTTCGCTGACCCGCCGAGTGTGGTTGAGCACATGTGAGACGGTGGAGATGGATACGCCTGCGCGCGAGGCGACATCCTTGATAGTGGCCATCTCTGTCTCCTGACTGTCAAAGGCGGAACATTAGCAGATTTCCCGAATAAAGGCTTGGTTTTAACGAGCTCTGCCACGGAATTGTCAATGCCGGCTAATTTAGGCGCTCATTTCTGTTTGCGCAAATGGATTCTGGTCAAAATGGGAGCGCTGTCAGAGTAAAATATCGCCAGATTAATCCTCTGGCGTTTGTCAGAATCACCTCTCGTTACCAAGATGTTAAGTCAACAAATCAAAATTAAGCTCTGATTAGCAGAAAATAACAGGTCATTTATTTCAAAATCCGTCCATCCAACCCCCTCTGGTTAGTATCTTTAACAGCTTGTTATTGCCCCGTGAGGAATGATAGAACCATACCTATAGCCGGATGCACGGGATGTAGATCCGGAATGGCACACGGAAATGAAACAATCCACTGATTAAGGGACGAATCAATGCATAAGTTGAGCAAAATCACAGTTGGCGCAGCGGTTTCTTTGGCTCTGTTTGGATCGATCTCCATCGCCCACGCGGCAGACACCATCAAGATAGGTATCGCAGGCCCGGTTACCGGCCCGGTTGCCCAGTACGGGGACATGCAGTTCACCGGCGGCAAGATGGCGGTAGAGCAGATCAACAAGGCTGGCGGCATCAATGGCAAGCAGATCGAAGCAGTCGTCTATGACGATGCCTGCGATCCCAAACAGGCGGTGGCCGTTGCCAACAAGGTGGTGAACGACGGCGTCAAGTTCGTGGTCGGTCACCTCTGCTCCGACAACACCCTGCCCGCCTCCGACATCTATGAAGATGAGGGGATCCTGATGGTTACCCCCGCCTCCACCAACCCCAAGATCACCGAGCGCGGTTACCAGCTGACCCTGCGTACCATCGGCCTGGATAGCGATCAGGGCCCGACTGCCGCCAAGTACATCATCGAGCAGGTCAAACCCCAGCGCGTGGCCGTTATCCACGACAAGAAGCAGTACGGTGAAGGTATCGCCTCCAGCGTCAAAGCCGCACTCGACAAGGCTGGCGTGAAGGTGGTGGCCTATGAAGGGATCACCGCCGGTGACAAGGACTTCTCTGCCCTGATCGCCAAGCTACAGAAAGAGAACGTCGATTTCGTCTACTACGGCGGCTATCACCCTGAGCTGGGCCTGATCCTGCGTCAGGCTGGCGAGAAGGGGCTGAAAGCCAAGTTCATGGGCCCGGAAGGGGTGGGTAACAAGGATATCTCCGCCATCGGCGGCCCGGCTTCCGAAGGCCTGCTGGTGACCCTGCCGAACAAATACGATCTGGTGCCTGCCAACGCCCCGCTGGTCGCTGCGTTCAAGGCCAAGGGTCAGGACTCCTCCGGCCCGTTCGTCTGGACCACCTATGCCGCGGTGCAGAGCCTGGCTGCCGGTATCGCCAAGGCGGGTGAAGATGACCCGGCCGCCGTTGCCGCCGCCATCAAGGCCGCACCGATCGATACCGTGATGGGCCCCCTGACCTGGGCACCTAACGGTGACCTGAAAGGCTTCGAATTCGGTGTATTCCAGTGGCACGCTGACGGTACTTCCAGCCAAGTCAAATAATCTGCCGATCGGGGGTGAGTACGCTCACCCCCTCCTCTCTTTGCGGGCAAGTACAGGGAACGCAGTATGTCCGAACACCTCCTTTATCTCGTTCAGCAACTGCTGAACGGATTAACCATAGGCAGCACCTATGCGTTGATCGCCATTGGCTACACCATGGTCTATGGCATCATCGGCATGATCAACTTCGCCCACGGCGAGGTTTACATGATCGGCTCCTATGTCGCTTTTATGGTGATGGCGGGGCTCATGATGATGGGCATCGACAGCACCTTTCTACTGCTGGGGGGCGCCTTCCTGGTCAGTATCATCATCACCGGCACCTATGGCTGGAGCATCGAGCGGGTCGCCTACCGGCCACTGCGCGGTGGCAACCGGCTGATCCCCCTTATCTCCGCCATCGGCATGTCGATCTTCCTGCAGAACATGATGCGGATGGCACAGGGCTCGCGGGATATCGCCATGCCCAGCCTGATCTCAGGTGGCTGGACCCTGGGGGGTGAGGATGGTTTTCAGGCCAGCCTCTCCTATATGCAGTTGATCATCTTCGTGGTGACTTTCATCACCATGCTGGCGCTGACCCAGTTCATCGGCCGCTCCCGCATGGGCCGCGCCTGCCGCGCCTGTTCGGAAGATATCAAGATGGCCAACCTGCTGGGGATCGACACCCACGTAGTCATCTCCATCACCTTCGTACTGGGGGCCGCGCTGGCCGCCGTCGCCGGGGTGCTGCTCGGCATGTATTACGGCGTCATCAACCCCTACCTCGGCTTTATGGCCGGTCTGAAGGCCTTCACTGCCGCAGTGCTGGGCGGTATCGGCAGCATTCCGGGCGCCGTACTGGGCGGCCTGCTGCTCGGCGTGGTTGAAGCCCTCACCGCCGGTTATCTCAGCACCGAGTACAAGGATGTGATGGCGTTTGCCCTGCTCATTTTTGTGCTGCTCTTTATGCCGACTGGCATCCTGGGTCGTCCGGAAGTGGAGAAAGTGTGATGAAACATCAATTTATCCACGCCTGTATCGCCAGCCTGGTGTTGCTGGTGCTCTCCTTCTGGCTGCTCGGCTTCAAGCTGGAGACCGATGGCTCCAGTCTGCAGGTAGTGAGCCGCCTCGATGTGTCGCTGGCCTGGCTGCTGGGGGGCGCCACCCTGGTGTTCTGGTTCCAGATGCTGCGCGGCCAGATTGCCAAGCTGTTTCAGGCCTCCATCAGCGGCTTCTCGGTTGGCTTCACCAAGCTGGTGCTACCGAGCCCGGAAGAGGCGCCCAAGCTCTATAACCTCACCGCCGTGCTGGTGCTGCTGTTCGCGGTGAGCTGGCCCTTTATGGCTTCTCGCGGTGCTATCGATCTCGCCACCCTCACCCTGATTTACATCATGCTGGGGCTGGGGCTGAACGTGGTGGTCGGCCTAGCCGGTCTGCTCGATCTCGGCTATGTCGGCTTCTACGCGGTCGGCGCCTACAGCTATGCCCTGCTCAACACCTACTTCGGGCTGAGCTTCTGGGAGTGCCTGCCCATCGCCGGGCTGATGGCCGCTACCTTCGGCTTCCTGCTCGGTTTCCCGGTGCTGCGGCTGCGGGGGGACTATCTGGCCATCGTCACCCTGGGTTTTGGCGAGATCATCCGCATCCTGCTCAACAACATGACCACCCTGACCGGCGGCCCGAACGGGATCTCCGGCATTCCCAAGCCGACGCTGGGGGGGCTGGAGTTCAACCGCACCGTCAAGGATGGGGGCTTTGATACCTTCCACAACTTCTTCGGCATTACCTACAACGCCAACCACAAGGTGATCTTCCTCTACCTGATGGCGCTGGTGCTGGTGGTGGTGACCCTGTTCGTCATCAACCGCCTGCTGCGCATGCCCCTTGGCCGCGCCTGGGAAGCGCTGCGGGAAGACGAGATCGCCTGCAAATCGCTGGGGCTCAACCCCACCATCATCAAGCTGACCGCCTTCACCATAGGCGCCACCTTTGCCGGTTTCGCAGGCAGCTTCTTTGCCTCGCGGCAGGGCTTTATCAGCCCGGAATCCTTCGTCTTTATCGAGTCGGCCATTGTGCTGGCGATTGTGGTGCTGGGTGGTATGGGCTCCCAGATCGGGGTGGTGCTGGCCGCTATCGTGATGACGGTGCTGCCGGAGCTGGCCCGCGAATTCAACGAGTACCGCATGCTGATGTTCGGCCTCTTGATGGTGTTCATGATGATCTGGCGGCCACAGGGATTGCTGCCGATGACCCGTCCGCATCTGGAGTTGAAGAAATGAGTACACATCAGAAGTTAATGGAAGTCTCTGATTTGTCGATGCGCTTCGGGGGCCTGCTGGCCGTCAACGGGGTAAAACTGGATATCGACAAGGGCGAGGTGATCTCCATCATCGGCCCCAACGGCGCGGGCAAGACCACCATCTTCAACTGCCTGACCGGCTTCTACAGCCCGAGCGGCGGCACCATCCGTTACAAGGGTGAAGAGATCCAGGGGCTGCCCGGCCACCTCATCGCCCGCAAGGGGATTGTGCGTACCTTCCAGCACGTGCGGCTGTTCAAGGAGATGACCGCGGTGGAGAACCTGCTAGTTGCCCAGCACCAGCACCTCAACACCAGCTTTATCGCCGGTCTGTTCAAGACCCCGGCCTTCCGCCGGGCGGAGCAGGAGGGGCTGGAGCGGGCCGCCTTCTGGCTGGATAAAGTGGGCCTCAAGGATCTTGCCAACCGCGCCGCCGGTAATCTGGCCTACGGTCAGCAGCGCCGCCTCGAGATCGCCCGCTGCATGGCGACCCGTCCCGAGCTGCTGATGCTGGACGAACCGGCTGCCGGCCTCAACCCGAAGGAGACCGACGAGCTGGACGAGCTCATCATGAGCCTGCGGGACGAATTCGGGGTCTCGGTGCTGCTGATCGAACACGATATGAAGCTGGTGATGGGCATCTCCAACCGTATCTTCGTGGTCAGCCAAGGCACCCCGCTGGCCCATGGCAAGCCGGATGAGATCCGCAATAATCCGGCAGTGATCAAGGCCTATCTGGGCGAGTCGTAAGGAAAACAAGATGTTAGAACTTCGCAACGTATCGACCCACTATGGCAAAATTCAGGCACTGCACGATGTCAGCGTCGAGGTGAAAGAGGGTGAAATCGTCACCCTGATCGGTGCCAACGGCGCAGGCAAGACCACCCTGCTGATGACCCTCTGCGGTGAACCCAAGCCCAGCAGCGGCTCCATCTGGTTTGAGGGGGAACAGATCAGCTCCCTCACCACCGCCCGCATCATGCGCAAAGATATCGCCGTGGTGCCGGAGGGGCGTCGCATCTTCGCCCGCCTGACGGTGGAGGAGAACCTGCTGATGGGCGCCTTCTTCGTCGACAAGGCTGAGCAGCATGGCCTGCTGGATCAGGTGTTCACCCTGTTTCCGCGCCTGCACGAACGGCTGGAACAGCGGGCAGGCACCATGTCCGGCGGCGAGCAGCAGATGCTGGCCATCGGCCGTGCCCTGATGAGCAAACCGCGCCTGCTGCTGCTGGATGAACCCTCGCTGGGGCTGGCCCCCATCGTCATCCAGCAGATCTTCGACACCATTGAGCAGTTGCGCCAGAAGGGGATGACCATCTTTCTGGTGGAGCAGAACGCCAACCAGGCGCTCAAGCTGGCCGACCGCGGTTATGTGCTGGAGAACGGCCACGTGGTGCTGCAAGACACAGGAGCCGCCCTGCTGGCCAACCCGGCAGTGCGGCAGGCCTATCTGGGCGGTTAACCCACTGACCCGCATGCCATATCGACAAGGGAGCCGCTGGCTCCCTTATCTTTTGTGGGGTTAGTTTGCGCCCAAGCTTGCGGTACACTGGCCCGTAATCAACCTATTCGCAGGACATCTCGATGGACCAGTTTGCCCATATCAATGCCCATGATGCCCACCAGAAACTGAGCGCGGGTGAAGCCCGTCTGGTGGATATTCGCGACCCGCAATCCTTTGAAGCGGCCCACGCGGTCGGCGCCTTCCACCTCACCAACGGCACCCTGGTGCGCTTTATGAACGAAGTGGATTTCGATACCCCGGTCATCGTGATGTGCTACCACGGCAACAGCAGCCAGGGGGCTGCCCAATACCTGCTGCAACAGGGTTATGACGAGGTCTACAGTCTGGATGGCGGCTTCGAGGCGTGGCGCCGGGAGTTTCCCATCGAGGCAGGCGAGGCATGATCCAGCTGCTAGTGCTCGACAACGCCCGCATGGCACAGGCGCTGGTGGACTATCTGGCGACCCTGGGGATCTCCTGCGAGCTGACCCAGTCCGAGCTGGGGGTCACCATCTGGCTGGCGGACGAGCAACGCCTCGCTCAGGCCCAACTGGAGGTGAAGCGCTTTCTGGCCGAGCCGGGCCACCCGCGCTATATGGAAGCCTCCTGGCAATCCGGCCACGCCGATGCCCGCATCGACTACAGCAAGGGGATGACGGATCCCATCACCGATTTCCTCCATCAGGCGGGGCCACTGACGCTGATGGTGATCATCGCCTGTCTCGCCATCTACGGGATCGAGGCCATCGGCCTGCCCATCTACGATGAACTGGCATTCCACCCGACGCTTGCCCAGTTCACCGACTGGCAGGCGTGGCGTTATTTCACCCCCGCCCTGATCCACTTCTCGGTGCTCCATCTGGTGTTCAACTTGCTGTGGTGGTGGTATCTCGGCGGCCAGATCGAGCAGCGCCTCGGCAGCGGCAAGCTGCTGATCCTGCTGCTGGTGGGCGCCGCCCTGCCCAATATCGCCGAGTTCTTTGCCAGCGGCCCGCTGTTTGGCGGTCTCTCCGGCGTGGTCTATGCCCTGCTCGGCTACTGCTGGCTGCGCAGCAAGCTACAACCGGCCTGCGGCCTCACCCTGCCACCAGCATTGATGGGCTTTATGCTGTTCTGGATGGTGCTCGGCTTCTTCGACATGCTCGGCACCAGCACGGCCAATATTGCCCACCTGACCGGCCTGCTGGTCGGCCTGCTGCAAGGCTGGCTGGATCGCAACCACCAGCCGACCTGATTATTCAGCAGTTGCAGAAACGAGAACGCCGCCCCGAGGGGCGGCGTTTTTTTACGCGATGAGCAGTTACTGCTTGATCAGGGTGTCATCGGTTACCTTGACCGCCGCGCCACCGCTCATAAAGAAGCTGGCGAACTGGGTCTGGATCTCGGTGGTGACCGCGCCAGCCTGATCGAAGTTCTCGTCAGGTGCCAGCAGCGAGCTATGGCCCCCTTTCAGGAAGCGGGCTGCATGGTGACCCGCCGGGAGCACGCCGGACCCTTTCAGCTCTTGCAAACCCAACACCCGGAACAGCGGCTCGGTGCCACCCAGCGGCGCAGAGGCGATGCTGTTGGGGATCACCTGATCCGGCAAGCTGAGCGCACCATCGCCAACAATTTCGGTGGCGAACAGCGGGAAACTCTTGGCGACACCACTGCCCAGATTGATCGGGTCCGCAGAGTCCAGCACTGACTGGGCGGCAAAGGTATAGCTCTGCAAGGTGCTCGCCGCACCCGCCTGCGTGGCCGCATCCAGACTGGGCAGGAACTCGTTGACGAAGCAAGTGGCGGCAGCCGTTTTGCAATTCGGTGCATAGGCGGTAAAGCCCGCTTTCAGCGCCGGACTGCCCGAGGTAAGCACGCTCATCTTGATGGTCGGCCCGAAGCTCGGCGAGTTGAGCAACAACGGCGCGATGCCGCCACCCGGCATCGCCAGACCACCGGTATCGAACTTGAACAGGGCATCAGCCTGAGCACTGCCGGTGGTCTGGTTGGCGACAGCCAGCAGATTGGCCCCGGTAATGGCACCGAGTGAGTGACCAAGGAAGTGAACTTTCAGACCGGCACCACCCAATTGGCCACCCAATCCCTGGGTGTTGGCCAGACCGACAGCCAGTCGCAGTCCCAGCAGATCGGCCACGCTCTGTTTCAGGTTGTCCCGCGCCACCGTCAGATAGTTGAGGTTCAGATAGGGGAGCGGGTTCTCCGATGTGGTCACCGTCGCCATGCTGTTGCTCAGGGCATAACCACGCTCGCCGTGCAGCGGATGATCGATCACTACCACAGCGACATTTTTGGCTGTTGGTGTGACTTGCAGACCAGCACCAATCTGGCCCAGCGCCAGCGCATAGGCGTTCTCCTTGATGGAGGTAACCCCGTGTTGATAGATGATCACATCGGTAATGGTATTGAGCGGTGCAGCGGCGAAGATCCGCAGCGGTACCGATTGTACTTCGGTCAGGGTCGGCAACGGGTTGAAACGGCCGATATTGCGCTCGGCATCCAGCGGCTTGCCACCAGAGGTGAGGGTCACCCCGATCAGCTTGCTTGCCTCGGTCAGCAGTTCACTCTGACGGCTCGGGTCGGCGATCAGCTCACCCAGCAATGCCGGGTCCACGCCCGCCCCGACCAGTCCACCGATCACCTCGGTATCGCCCGCTTTCAGCGCGTTGGCGATGGAATAGAGGCTGGGAATGGCGCCGTGCCAAGATTGGGTCTTGGCCTTGTCCCAGGAGCCGGCTATCGCCGGGGTTGAGAGGAAGTAAGGGAGTTTGACGGTACCGGTATACACCTTGGTCACCGCTGCAACTCCGTTTAGGGTGCCATTAGCCGCCACAGCGGCAGCAATCGCATCACGATCTTTCTGCGGCAAGAATTGCTCATTCGCCAGCTGGGTCAGAAAATCCACCCCGCCATTAAGACCGTTGATGGTATAGGTTGCTGGCAGGCTGGTGTTGCCCTTGGCATCCTGTTTCCACAGCGCTGCGGCGTCCAGGCTCGGGCTCTTCAGCACGGAAGCGGCGGCACTCTTCACCGCCAGCAGCACATCGGCACCAGATTGGGTGGCAAACCAGTCGGAGAAGATCACCCGATCGCTGGTGATCCCGGTGGCCGCCTTGAACAGACCTTCCTGCAGCGAGATCAGGCCGTTAATGGTCTGCTCCTGAGTGGTTGCGCCAGCTGTCGATTTGAAGCTGCTGTAATCGCCGCCCGCCTTGAGCGGTGTGCCACGACTGTCCTTGAGGGCATCGGTCGCCACGATCATGTAGTAAGAAGAGGGATTGAGCGGCTTGAGCGGAACCAGATTGAGCTTGCCGTCCCCGCCAGTGACCACAAAGTCGGTCCCATAAACCAGTGGCTTGCCGCCCTTGACTACGTTGGGTTGCAGAGTGACCGGATCCAGCGTGAGCTCGAGCAGGTAGAGGGGCGCAACGGCAGAAGCATACTCGCTGGCCGCCGGTGCCGGCACAGAGACACCGGTCACGGTCGCCGGTACCAGCTGGACGGGTTGGGTGGTTGACCAGCCATCCAGGGTGGAGAGGGCAGATACCGGGTTCGACAGATCAGCAGTTTCTGTCGAAAACTTCAGGGTACCGTCGCTGGCACGGGGGGCCAGCACGCTCGGGCGCACCCCGTTGGCACCACTCAGGACGTAGTCGAGGGAGCTGGTGGTGTCTCCCTTGTTGTCATCTCCACCACATCCGGCCAGCAGGGCGCTGACAACAGCTGCATAAATTAGCTTCTTCTTCATTTTTTATTCTCTTTTTATAAGGTTGTTATCCATCACAAGCCAACGGGGTCATCACGACCTCGACTGCAAAACGTTAACATAAAACCAACACCAAATAAGACTCATGCCGGACAGTTCTGGCTCAGCTTTGTGGTGCATGTCATGGTTTCAGGTTAACAAAGGGGCGCAAGGGTAGCAGTTGTGGCCCCATCACCAGACCCGACCAGCCAGCGGGCACCATCACGACTAAAAAGCCGCCGCGATCTCGGCAAAGTGAGGGAATTGTCGGTAGAATGTCCGCCAACGCTTAAGGAGGACATCATGATCGACCCGAAGAAACTGGAAGAGATCGCCAAGCAGGTGCACAACTCCCTGCCGCCCGGCATTCGCAGCATGGGTGAAGAGGCCGAGAAGAAGATGCGTCAGGTACTGCAAGCCCAGCTGGGCAAGCTGGATCTGGTCAGCCGCGAAGAGTTCGACGTGCAGACCAAGGTGCTGCTGCGTACCCGTGAAAAACTGGCCGCCCTCGAAAGCAAGCTGGCTCAGCTCGAGCAGCAGCTCGGCGCCAAAGGCGAATAACGAAAACCCCAGCTCGGCTGGGGTTTTTGCTTTGAATTGAACCTGTAAAAAACATCACACCTGAAGCAGATACCAGGCCCGCTTGCCGCGCGCCTTGGCCTCATACATGGCACGGTCGGCCACCTCCAATGCCTGTCGGAAGCTCAATGGCTCCTCCTCCCACAGGGCGATGCCGATACTCAGCCCCACCCGTTGCGGGCAACCGGGTTTGGGCACATAGCCATGCATCCGGCTGATCAGGGCGTCAGCCAGTTGCGCCAGGCCATGGCTCGACACATCCCGGTGCAGATGCACCACAAACTCGTCGCCGCCGTAACGGCCGCATAGCGCCGAGCCAGGCATAATAAGGCGCAGCCAGTCCGCCATCTGCTGCAACACCAGATCGCCGCAGGCATGGCCCAGCTGGTCATTGATCCCCTTGAAATCATCCAGATCGATAAAGAGCAGCGCCCCCGCCCCTTGCGGCTGCAGTTGGGCAAACGCCTTGCCAAACCCCTGCCGGTTGAGCAAGCCGGTCAGCGCGTCGCTGTTGGCGCGCTCCGCCAGTCGCTGCTCATAAGCCTTGCGCTGGGTGATATCGATATGGGAGCCCATGATCCGCAGCGGCTTGCCATCGCCATCCCGATCGACGACCCGACCCCTATCCCACAGCCAGGTGACCTCGCCTTGCGGATTGATGGTGCGGTATTCGGCTTCATAGAAGGGGGTTTTGCCCTCAAGGTGGGCAAAGTAGCTGCCCATGGCATGGGCGCGATCGTCGGGATGGAGCTTGGCGCTCCACTGATCGAAATGAGGGGCCATGTCACCGGCCTGAAAGTTCTGCAGATTGAAGACCCGCAGCTCGCCGGTGGGAATGTGGTGCCCTGCCAGAGACAGATGCCGGTGCCATCGAGGGCGGCATTGAGCTTCTCCTGCAACAGGCCGTTTTCATGCTGCAAAGCGGCGATCTCTGCCTGCAAACGGGCCATTTCACCGCCATGAGGGGACGGGATCAGCGTTGCGACCCGCTCGACAGAGCCGGTCTCTCCCCTGTCATCCTCCGCAGATGCCCTGCCCTCTTCACTCAACACTGCGCCTCCTTGTGCTCGCTCTATGGATGCTCTTGTCAATCCCCCACAAAGATGCCATCAGCTAGGCTCGATTAGTAGCCATTCATAGCCAAAATATTGAAAAATAATGGGATAACGCCGCGATAATCCAACCATTCGGTACGATCAGGTACTGCTGCAGCCACAAAAATAAAAGCCCCCGGCAAAACCGGGGGCTGCGTCATCCAGACGGGAATCCCGTCAGATAAATTCGTAGGCATCACCAAAGATGCGCTCCGGCTCGGCGCCAAGGATCTTGAACTCCTCACGCGCGGCACCCGCCATCTCGAAACGGCCGGCGACATAGATGTCGTAGTCGTGGAGGCTGACGAAGTCATCCATGATCGCCTTGTGTACCAGCCCGCTCTTGCCGGTCCAGTCAGCCTCAGGCTCCTGCACCACCGGGATAAAGGTGAGCGGCGCATAGTCACGCTCCCACTGCTGCATCTGCTCCAGCTCATAGAGCCAGTGAGCCTGACGCACACCCCAGTAGAAGAACACTGGACGCTTGCTGCCCGTGTCGATCAGGTACTCCAGAATGGAGCGGGCGTAAGAGAAACCGGTGCCGCCCGCCATCAGGATCAGCGGACGGGGGGATTCATCGCGCAGGAACGCCTTGCCAGCCGGCAATTCAACCTCGATCTCCCCCTGCTCGCGCATGCGGGCCAGCACCTGACCGGCGTAGGCGTTTTCGGGAGTGGCACCAATTTGCAGCTCCAGCACGCCCGGGCGGGTCGGCGAGTTGGCGATGGAGAAGGGGCGCTTGTCCGAATCGCTCATCACCACCAGCAGATACTGGCCCGGCTTGAAGCTGATAGCTTGCTGCGGCGTCAGGGCCACATGCCAGATGGTGTCGACATATTCGCGCAGTTCCTCTACGCGGCATTTGATACGTTGCATTCTTGTCCTTGTGGCGGGCTCGCTCGGCCCGCTTCGCTCATTGTTTCACTATGGAGTGACGACCAGCAGCCCTGGCCCCGTCAGTCGAGAATACTCAAATCAGTGCGGATCGCATCACTTTTTGCAGCAAAGCTGTCATGTTTGCCTCATACGAGGATATTGAGCTCATCCCAGATGGCATCAACCTTCTGCTTCACCGCCTCATCCTGAACTATGGGCTGACCCCACTCCCGATTGGTCTCGCCCGGCCACTTGTTGGTGGCATCCAGCCCCATCTTGGAGCCGAGGCCGGAGACCGGCGAGGCGAAGTCCAGATAGTCGATCGGGGTGTGCTCGATCAAGGTAGTGTCCCGTGCCGGGTCCATCCGGGTGGTGATGGCCCAGATCACATCCTTCCAGTCGCGAGCGTTGACGTCATCGTCACACACCACCACGAACTTGGTGTACATGAACTGGCGCAGGAATGACCAGACTCCCAGCATCACCCTCTTGGCGTGGCCCGGGTAACGCTTCTTGATGGTCACCACCGCCATCCGGTAGGAGCACCCCTCCGGCGGCAGATAGAAGTCCACAATCTCGGGGAACTGCTTCTGCAGCAGCGGCACGAATACCTCGTTCAGCGCCAGACCCAGTACCGCCGGTTCATCGGGCGGACGGCCGGTGTAGGTGCTGTGATAGATGGCATCGCGCCGCTTGGTGATGTGGGTGATGGTGAAGACCGGGAACTCGTCCACCTCGTTGTAGTAGCCGGTGTGGTCGCCATAAGGGCCTTCCGGCGCCATCTCGCCCGGCTCAAGATAGCCTTCCAGCACGATCTCGGCGCTGGCGGGCACCTCCAAATCGCAGCTGATGGCCTTGATCACTTCGGTACGGCTGCCGCGCAGCAGACCGGCAAAGGCATATTCGGAGAGAGTATCCGGCACCGGCGTCACCGCGCCGAGGATGGTCGCCGGATCGGCACCGAGTGCCACCACCACCGGGAATCGCTCACCGGGATGGGCCTCCTGCCACTCGCGAAAATCGATGGCACCGCCACGATGATCGAGCCAGCGCATGATCAGCTTGTTCTTGGCGATCTTCTGCTGGCGATAGATGCCGAGGTTCTGCCGCTTCTTGTAGGGGCCACGGGTGATGGTGAGGCCCCAGGTGACCAGCGGCGCCACATCGCCGGGCCAGCAGTGCTGGATCGGGATCTGGTCGAGATCGACCGCATCTCCCTCCTGCACCACCTGCTGGCAGGGGGCGGAAGAAAGGCGCTTGGTCGGCATGTTGAGCACCTGCTTGAAGATCGGCAGCTTCTCCATCAGCTCCTTGAATCCCTTGGGCGGCTCGGGCTCCTTGAGATAGGAGAGCCAGACCCCGACCTGACGCAGGGCGCCCACATCGGGCTGCCCCATGCCCATGGCAACCCGATCAGGGGTACCGAACAGGTTGGTCAGCACCGGCATGGTGTAGCCTTTGGGATTTTCGAACAGCAGAGCCGGGCCACCCGCACGCAGGGTGCGATCGCTGATCTCGGTCATCTCCAGATAGGGATCTATCTCGCGGGTGATGCGCTTGAGTTGTCCGTTTTGTTCCAGCTGCGCGATGAAATCACGCAAATCCTTGTATTTCATGCAAGTTCCCAACCGGGTTCAGGAGGTCACGCATTATAACCCTGGCTGCCCATCGGGTGTACCCGAATCGGGTAGCAGACTCGGTGCAATGGGTGGCACGTCACGATGGCCGAGGCGTCTGGCCAGTGCAGAGAGCAGCTGGGGCTCGTCCACCTCCATCAACAGACCGGCCACCAGCGCCCCGTATTGACGGTTGGAGAGTTCCGCCAGCAGGTATTTCTGGGCTTGCGGCGGCAAGGGGGAGAGTGCGCTCAGCTGCCGCAGGGCGGCTCCCTTCAACCCCTCGTTGCCACTGGCGGCAATCAGCAGATCACTTGCGGCACTGCCGTGATGAAAGCGGTTGATGGTAGAGAGTGCGCGCAGCGCATCCTGATCTGCCGGCCGCCGCCACAGCATGCTATAGAGCGCCGGTTCGCCGGTGCGCTGCAACAGATGGAACAACAGGTGATTGTCGGGCAGATAGATATTCTGGCTGGCCAGCGCTTGCGCCTCCCGCATCCAGATCGGTTGCGGCAAGGTGTCGAGGGCCAGCAACAGGGCTTGCTGCTGCATGGCGAGATCGGGGTTACTGCTGTAGTAGATGGACTTTAGCTGGAAGCTGCCCTGGGCAAGCTGCTGCCGATAGCGCTGCATCAGTGATTGCAGCTGCCACTCCCCCAGCAACTGACGGGCCTGCGCGGCAAAATCATAGACAGGTTGCTGCACCAGAAAACCGTCGACCTGCTGCTCCATGAGCCACTCGGGTGCCTTGTCGGCCTGAGCCTCGACCCACTGTTGCAACGCAGGGGATGCAGGGGAGGTAGCGGGAATATCCCGCAGCAGCTGCAACAGCAGGAACTCCCGCCGCTCGCGACTCAGGGTCGCCAGCAGAGAGTCGATGGCTGCAAATTGCCCCTCCTGCAGACGGCCCGCCAGATAGCGCTGGTGAGTCTGCAACGTCTCGGCTGCCACCGCGATCGGAGCACTTTGCGCGCAGGCTGGCATTGCACTCAGCAACCCCAGCAATAACCAGAAAACAGGCTTCATGACGTCTCCATCCATGTGACATCGGGATCTCATACTACTAGGGCGACCGGAAAACAGATAAACAAAAACCGCGACCAGGGCCGCGGTTTCGTCATTTTCTGACCGGACTTACTTCTGCTGGCGCCGCATGGCGTCAAAGAACTCGTCGTTGGTCTTGGTCATCGCCAGCTTGTCGATGAGGAATTCGATACCGTCGATCTCGCCCATCGGGTGGACAATCTTGCGCAGGATCCACATCTTCTGCAGCTCGTCACCTGAGGTGAGCAGCTCTTCTTTACGAGTACCTGAGCGGGTGATGTCGATGGCCGGATAGACACGTTTCTCGGCAATCTTGCGCGAGAGGTGCAGCTCCATGTTGCCGGTACCCTTGAACTCTTCGTAGATCACCTCGTCCATTTTGGAGCCGGTATCGATCAGCGCGGTGGCGATGATGGTCAGGCTGCCGCCCTCCTCAACATTACGCGCGGCGCCGAAGAAGCGCTTCGGACGGTGCAGGGCGTTGGCGTCCACACCACCGGTCAGTACCTTGCCGGATGACGGGATAACGGTGTTGTAGGCACGGGCCAGACGAGTGATGGAGTCCAGCAGGATCACCACATCTTTCTTGTGCTCGACCAGACGCTTGGCCTTCTCGATCACCATCTCGGCAACCTGAACGTGACGGGAAGCAGGTTCGTCGAAGGTGGAAGCGATCACTTCACCTTTTACCATGCGCTGCATCTCGGTCACCTCTTCCGGACGCTCGTCGATCAGCAGAACGATCAGTTCACAGTCCGGGTGGTTGTAGGCGATGCTCTGGGCGATGTTCTGCAGCAGCATGGTCTTACCAGCCTTGGGCGGCGCCACGATCAGGCCACGCTGGCCTTTACCGATGGGGGAAGCCAGATCCAGTACACGGGCGGTGATATCTTCGGTAGAGCCATTACCCCGTTCCATACGCAGACGTTCGTTGGCATGCAGGGGGGTAAGGTTTTCAAACAGGATCTTGTTGCGGGAGTTTTCCGGGCGGTCGTAGTTGACCTCGTTGACCTTGAGCAGTGCGAAGTAGCGTTCGCCCTCTTTCGGTGGCCGGATCTTGCCGGAGATAGTATCGCCGGTACGCAGGTTGAAGCGGCGGATCTGGCTCGGGGAGACGTAGATATCGTCAGGACCTGCCAGATAGGAGCCGTCTGCACTGCGCAGGAAGCCGAAACCATCGGTCAGGATTTCCAGCACACCGTCGCCAAAGATATCTTCACCACCCTTGGCGTGCGCCTTGAGGATTGCAAAAATAATATCTTTCTTGTGCGCCCGAGCCAGATTTTCCAACCCCATGGATTCGCCAAGCTTGACCAGCTCGGACACAGGAGTGTTCTTTAATTCAGTCAGATTCATAGTGGTGAAAGTCTGTAAGCAAGGATTGAAATGAGGAGACAGTCTGCTGGATTGATGCTGATCGGATTTGATTGCCAGGCTGTGGTTAGCAAAGAGTCAGGCAAAAAGGTTAGCAAACGAGCGATAAACTAGCACCAATCGGGATGAGCGTCTAGGTGATAAAACACAAGGAGCGCATTATTGCAATGCGCTCCTCTTTAATTATTACAGGTTGCCGTCCAGGAACTCTTTCAGCTGAGTCTTGGACAGTGCACCGACCTTGGTCGCTGCCACTTCGCCATTCTTGAACAGCAAGAGGGTCGGGATACCACGAATGCCGTACTTGGGCGGAGTATCAGAGTTATGGTCGATGTTCAGTTTGGCTACGGTCACGCGACCTTCGTACTCTTGGGCAACTTCTTCCAGGATCGGGGCAATCATCTTGCACGGACCACACCACTCGGCCCAGAAGTCGACCAGAACGGCGCCATCGGCTTTGATTACATCTGCCTCGAAGCTGGCATCGCTCAGCTGAACAATCTTGTCACTCATCTCCAACTCCAGTCAGTAATTAAGGCTTTATTGACATATCAACAAAGGCAATAGTTGCCCTATTTGAAATGATCCTGTTTATTATTGCAAGCCTAACCTGATAACCTACCGCCATGAGCAAAACACACTTAACGACCGACAAATTCGCCCAAATGGGCCTCGAACCCGAAGTTCTGGCTGGTCTGGAATCAAAGGGATTTCACTATTGCACGCCCATCCAGGCACTGTCTCTGCCACTGCTGGTAGAAGGTCATGACCTCGCCGGTCAGGCCCAGACAGGAACCGGCAAGACCATTGCCTTCCTGGCCGCGACATTCAACTATTTGCTGACTCACCCGCTGACCAAGCCCCGTCTGGTTAATCAACCCAGAGCCATCATCATGGCACCCACCCGGGAACTGGCAGTACAGATCTATAACGATGCCGACAGCATGGCCGCCTCTACCGGCCTGAAACTCGGCCTCGCCTACGGTGGCGAAGGTTACGACAAGCAGCTGGCCGTGCTGGAGCAGGGCGTCGACATCCTGATCGGCACCACCGGCCGCATCATCGACTACTTCAAGTCCAAGGTGATCGATCTGAGCAACATTCAGGTCGTGGTACTGGACGAAGCGGATCGCATGTTCGATCTGGGCTTCATCAAGGACATCCGCTTCCTGTTCCGCCGCATGCCGCCCGCCACCGAGCGTCTGAGCATGCTGTTCTCAGCCACCCTATCCCTGCGCGTGCAGGAGCTGGCCTACGAACACATGAACCATCCGGAACATGTGCAGGTAGAGCCTGAGCAGATGACCGGCGTGCGGATCAAGGAGGAGCTGTTCTACCCCTCCAACGAAGACAAGATGTTGCTGCTGCTCTCCCTGATGGAAGAGGAGTGGCCAGAAAAAGCGATCGTCTTCGCCAACACCAAGCACGTCTGTGAAGACGTCCATGCCTGGCTGGAGAATGACGGCCACCGCGTCGGTCTGCTGACCGGTGACGTGCCGCAGAAGAAGCGGATGAAGATCCTCGAGGATTTCACCAAGGGTACGCTCGATATTCTGGTCGCCACCGACGTGGCCGCCCGTGGTCTGCACATCCCTGACGTGACCCACGTCTTCAACTATGACCTGCCCGACGACGCCGAAGACTATGTACACCGTATCGGTCGTACCGGTCGTGCCGGCAAGAGCGGTCACTCCATCAGCCTGGCCTGTGAAGACTATGCCTTCAACCTGCCGGCCATCGAGGAGTACATCCACCACGCCATTCCGGTCAGCAAGTACGACCGTGAGGCGCTGCTGGATGACGTGACCCCGCCGAAACGGGTGTTCCGCAACCGTCAGCCGGTGAACCGCAACATGCGGGATCGTCAGGGCGGTGGCAACAGCAACAACCGTCGTCGTCCGCCGCGCAAGAGCTAAGGACAGGCCCGTTGCACAACTCGCCTCTCTATGCCGCTATCGACCTCGGCTCCAACAGCTTTCATATGCTGGTGGTGCGCGAGGTCGCCGGTGCCCTGCGCACCGTCGCCAAGGTCAAGCGCAAGGTTCGCCTCGCAGCCGGGCTCGATCCGGAATTTCGTCTCAGCCGTGCCGCCATGGAGCGAGGCTGGGACTGTTTGCGTCTCTTCTCCGAACAGTTGCAGGACATTCCGGCCGACAACATCCGGGTGGTGGGCACCGCAACCTTGCGGCTTGCCACCAATGTCGACGAGTTCCTCAGCGAAGCGGAACGGGTGCTCAACCACAGCATCGAGATCATCTCGGGCGAGGAAGAGGCCAAGACCATCTATGAAGGGGTCTCCTGGACCTCCGCCGGGGAAGGCAACCGGCTGGTGATCGACATCGGCGGTGCCAGCACCGAACTGGTGATCGGCGAACATAGCGAAGCAAAACTGCTCAACAGCCTGCACATGGGCTGCGTCACCTGGCTCAACAATCACTTCGGTGATGGCGAGCTCTCCGAAGCCCGTTTCGAGCAGGCGATTGCCGCCGCCAAGACGGTGCTGGAGAAGGTGGCGGAAGATTACCGCGCCCTCGGCTGGCGCACCTGCGTTGGCGCCTCCGGCACGGTACAGGCGCTGCAAGAGATCATGCTGGCGCAAGGGAAGAGCGAGCGGGTCACCCTGCCGAAACTGCAGGAGCTGATGGGTCAGGCCATCGCTTGCGGCAAGCTCGACCGGCTGCAACTGGAAGGGCTGGCGGCCGAGCGGCTGACCGTGTTCCCCTCCGGCCTCGCCATCCTGATCGCCATCTTCGAAACCCTCGATATCGAGAGCATGACCCTCGCGGGGGGCGCCCTGCGTGAAGGACTGATCTACGGTCTGCTTGGCAACAATCACGACTGTGATGCCCGGGATCGCACCGCCGACAGCCTGATCAGCCGCTATCAGCTGGATAAAGAGCACGCCGAACGGGTGCGCGATACCGCCGTCGAGGCGTTCAACCAGCTGCAACCGGCCTGGCGACTCTCCAAACGCTACGGCCGCCCAATCTTGCGTTATGCCGCCCTGCTGCACGAGATCGGCCTCTGTATCGAATACAAGAAGGCGCCGCAACACGCCGCCTACATCATCGACAACATCGACATGCCGGGCTTTACCCCTGCGCAAAAGAAGCTGTTGTCGGCCCTGCTGTTCAACCAGCGGGATGAATTCAAGCTGGAACCGCTGGAGAAACAGGGTGCCGTCACCGGTCGTCAGGCGATCCGGCTGGCCCGTATCCTGCGCATCGCGCTGATCCTCTGCATGCGCCGCACCCAGGGCACAGTGCCCAGCTTCACCCTGCAGGCAGAAGAGGAGTCATTGACCCTGACCCTGCCCAAGGGCTGGATGGATGAACACTACCTGCGCGCCAGCGAGCTGCGCTTTGAAGTGGAACGCCAGCAGAAGATGGGCTGGCCGACCCGCGTACAGGAAGCCTGACTCAGCAACTAGCCTGTTTTGGAGCCGATCATGCCGGATTATCAACCCATCAGCTGCGATCTCTACGACTGGCTCGAAATTGCTGCCAGCTGGCAACTGCCGGTGACCCTCACCAGCCGCGATGATCGCCAATGGGATGACAAGATCCGCACCATCGAAGCCAGCGAAGGGGTCGAGTATCTGCTGCTGCACAGTGGCGAGCGGCTCAGTCTGGCAGAACTGGCGACCCTGCGCCTGAACTGGCAAGGGGAAGAGAAGCTGATCCGCTTCGCGTCAACCAACTGAATCCATTACGAAAAAGGAGGGCCAACATGACGTTGGCCCTCCTTTTTTGCATCCGCAACTCGCACCGGCCGTTAACCCGCCGCCAATGCCGCCATCACATAGACATCGAAGCGGTTGCTCTTGGTCTCGATGGCCATGCTGGGCTTCTGTTCATTGAGCCAGCCGGCGTAGTCGGGGCGTTTCACCACCACCCGCTTCTCAGCCATCTTGAGCGCGGCAGGCAACAAGGCATCCGCATCGAGATCCGGACCCACCAGCGACTGGAACACCCGCATCTCCTTTTTCACCAGCGCCGACTTCTGCTTGTGGGGGAACATGGGGTCGAGGTAGATCACCTCGGGCCGCTCCGGCAGTGCCAGCAGATTGTCCACCGCCGGGCCTTGCAGCAGGTGCATCCGCTCACTGACCCAGGGGCCAATCTCGGGATCCTGTGCCGCCCGCGCCAGCCCATCCTGCAACAGAGCGGCCACCACGGGGCTGCGTTCGATCAGGGTCACCTTGCAACCGAGAGAGGCGAGCACGAAGGCGTCGCGCCCCAGACCGGCAGTGGCATCCACCACGGTCGGTGTGGCACCGGCCTTGAGCCCCACCGCCTTGGCGATGGACTGGCCGCGACCACCACCAAACTTGCGACGATGCGCCACCGCCCCTTCCACGAAGTCCACATAGACAGCACCCAGCTTGGGCTCATCCAGCTTGCGCAGCTCCAACCGCTCCGGGGTAAACACCAGGGCAAACTGGGGAAGGTCGAGCAGGGCAAGCTGGCTGGCCAGCGCGTCTGCCTGCGCGGCCTTGGCGGGGTCTTCGAGGAGGATTTGCATGGTCTTTGGATGCGTTCTAAGTTCAGTGAACCGAGTGTACCACAGCCCCTTCAAGTCGCTGTAGGGAGGAAATCCCATGAACCTGTTCATTGCCCTGCTCCTCGCCGCCCAGAGCGGCACAAACCTGAAGGTCTGCGGCGTAGACTGGCCTCCCTTTTCCTATGCCGAACAGGGCAACCTGAAAGAGGGCATTTCGGTGGAGATCCATCAAGAGGTGGCGCGCCGCCTTGGCATGAACCTCACCCTGCTTGAACTGCCTTGGGGGCGCTGCGAGCAATATGTCAGCACCCAGCTGGCGGATGGCATTCTCGACAACGCCCCTCTCCCCGGTTGCTATCACTCTGACCTTGCCACCGCCTTCTATCCTCTAGCCGCCTATGTGCGTACCGACAGTCCGTTACAGAACTTCTCGTGGGAGATGGCCAAGGGGCTGAAAGTAGGAATGGTCAGGGGGTATGACTACACGGCCAAGATCAGGCACTTCGCCGGCTGGGAACCCATCAAGGTTCACTCCGACAAACAGCTGCTACTGATGCTGGAAAAGAGCCGGGTCGATATGATCATCCTGGACTACTTCTCTGCCCCCATTCTGTCGAGAGAGCAGGACGTCAGGATCCGCGCCCTCACCCCCTTTATCGATTCGACGCCACTCTACCTCTGTTTTGGCAAACAGAAGGCTGACCTGCTGCCTGCCTACAACAAGGCGCTGCAACAGATGCAGGATGAGGGAGTACTGGATCGCATCTATCTGCGCTATCTCGGCGAGGATTACCGGACATTGAAAACCAAACAGGAACAGATGACATCGAAGGAGTAAGCGCCACTAGCTGATCTGCAGAAACATTCCTTTGTCATTGAGCTGCAGATATTCGGTGAGATCGTCATAGGCCAGCGGGCGGCTGAGCAGATAACCCTGGGTGAAGGCACACCCCTTCTGGCAGAGGAAGTTGAGCTGCTCGCGGGTCTCTACCCCCTCGATCACCACCTGCATGCCGAGGTTGTGCACTATGTTGATGATGCCGTCGAGCAGCATCCTATCCTGCTCGTTGAAGGGGATATGGCGCACGAAGGAGCGGTCGATCTTGACCAGATCGACCGGGAAGGTGCGCAGGTAGTTGAGGGCCGAGTAGCCGGTACCGAAATCGTCGATGGCCAGCTTGCAGCCCGCCTCGCGCAGGGCATCGATCCGCACTCTGTGCTGATCGCTGCTCTCCATCAGCAGAGATTCGGTGATTTCGATGACGATGTCGGCAGGATCGAGCCCGAAATGCTGGATCACCTTGAGCCACTCACTCGCCTCGGGGTCGATGGTCTGGAACTCCATGGTGGAACGGTTGATCGACATCTGCAGATCCGGGAAGCCGGATTGCTGCAACCGCGCCAGATCCCGGCACGACTGCCACAATACCAGCGCACCCAGCCCCTGAATCAACCCCGCCTCTTCCGCCAGCGGAATGAACTCGGCAGGGGAGACCTGTCCCCATTGGGGGTGATACCAGCGCACCAGCGCCTCCAGCTTGGCGCCCCGTCCGCTGCGATTGTCCCAGATCGGCTGGTAGGCCATGGTCAGCTGCTCCAGCTTGATCGCTTCGGCCAAATCCTGCTGCATCTGGTGGCGCTGGCGCACCTCTTCCCGCATGGATGAGCAGTAGGCACCGAGCAACCTTCCCTGCCGCTTGGCCGCAAACAACGCCTGTTCGGCATTGCGCAGCAGCTCGTCGCTCTCGCTGCCATCGACCGGGCAGAGAGTCATGCCGATGGTCGCGGTCACATAGAGATGCTGGTTGGCCAGCATAAAGGGCCGGGCGAAACTGCCGATCACCTGCTTGGCAAACACCTCGGCCTGACGGCGGGTGACGATGCCGGGCACCAGAAACGCGAACTCATCGCCACCGATGCGGGCCACCAGATCTTCGGTGCGCACCCGGCTCACCAGCCGATCCGACACCTCCCGCAGCAGGGCATCGCCAGCATGGTGATCCATGCTGTTGTTGACCGCCTTGAAGTTGTTGAGGTCGAGCACCATGAGCGCGAAGCGCTCGCCCCGCTCGCAGAAGCGGGTGAGGCAGCGGCCAAACAACCAGCGGTTGGGCAGGCTGGTGAGGTTGTCGTAGTTGGCCTGGGTCGCGATCTTCTGCTCGGCCACCTTGGTCTGGGAAAGATCGCTGAAAATGGCGATATATTGCTGGATTTTGCCAGCTTCGCGCAGGGTGCTGATCATCAGCTGCTGCGGATAGAGCTTGCCGTTCTTGCGCTTGTTCCACACCTCGCCACGCCACACCCCCACCCGCTCCAGCGCGTGGTACATGTCGGCATAGAAGGTCTGATCGTGCAGCCCGGACTTGAGCATGCTGGGACGCTGGCCCCGCACCTCGTCGCTGCTGTAGCCGGTGATCTGCTCGAAGGCCGGGTTGACCGAGATGATGCGACTGTCGGCATCGCACACCAGAATCGCTTCGGAGAGGTTGTCGTAGACCCGGTGAGAGAGTTTGAGCTGCTCCGCATGGCGCTTGAGGGGATCGATATTCTCCAGCAGCACCATCAGGTAGTCCGGCTGCTGCTGCTCGTCGCGGATCAGGGTGACAGTCACCCGCCCCCACAGGATCTCGCCCCCCTTGCAGAAGTAGCGCTTCTCCTGGGTGAAACTGCTGCGCTCGCCGCGCCGGATCTCTTCGTAGCACTCAAGGCTGCGCTGCCAATCCTCCGGGTGATTGATGTCGGAGATGGAGCGATGAAGCAGCTCGTCGAGGGGATAACCCAGCATCTTCTCGATGGCCGGGTTGGCCCAGAGAATGCGGCCGGTGAGATCGAGCTTGCCGATCCCCACCGGGGCCTGAAACAGCATGCTCTGCAGCACATGGGGGGTATCAGGCAAGAGTTGCGGCAGCTGGCGTTGCAGCATCAGCGCCAGTTCGCGACCGGCCAGCGGCCCCAGCAACCGGAGCAGCCCCATCACCTTGGTCATATTGGCCTGAGGCTGACGATAGAGCAGGCAGCAGATACCTATGGTTTCGCCATCCGCATCCTTGAGGGCGATCCCGGCGTAGGCCTGGGCTTGCCACGCATCGGCAAGCGGCATCGCGGGGAACAGCTGCAACAGACGATCGCTGAACCAGGCTTCCCCCTCCTGCCAGGTAATGGCATCGGGAGAGTCAGTCAGTGGCAGCGTCAGGGTATCGGGGTCAAGAGAGGAGGGATGGGCAGCCTGAACCGTCAGGTGGGTAGCATTTGATTCCCTGCTGGCGATCAGGACGACATCAGCCATCACAGCAGCGGCGATTTCACTCACAAAGGTATCGAAATATCCCTGGCCGCTCGAATGAGCCAGACTGGAGATGATTTGATAGACGGAATCGAGTGCTCGCCTCATGGCAAGTGGCTTTCTCTCCTTGAAGGTTAGAACACGACTCTACTGAAGAGCCGTGGGCAGTGCAAATATGCAATCAGCAAGATATTAAAAAGCCTTGAAAAAAGGGACCAAAAGGTCCCTTTTTGTCGCAGAAATCACGACTCGATCCCACTATGCCGCAAAACAGTGTACCTGGTTGAAGCTCACACAGGCGGCGGGTCAGGAATCTCAGGCAGCGATCCCGCTGTGTCGCAACAGCGCATCCACCTTGGGCTCACGACCACGGAAGGCTCGGAACAGCTCCATCGGCTCCTTCGAGCCCCCCTTCTCCAGAATATTCTTCAGGAAAGATTGTCCGGTGGCCGGGTTGAAGATCCCCTCCTCCTCGAAGCGGGAGAAGGCATCGGCAGAGAGCACCTCGGCCCACTTGTAGCTGTAGTAGCCCGCCGCATAGCCGCCCGCGAAGATGTGGGAGAAGCTGTGCTGGAAGCGATTGAACGCCGGTGGCGTCATCACAGCTACCTGACTGCGTACCTCATCCAGCAGCGCCGGGAGCTGTGCCGGATTGGCCGGGTCAAACTCCTGATGGAGACGGAAGTCGAACAGGGCGAACTCCAGCTGGCGCAGCATCTGCATGGCCGCCTGGAAGTTGCGGGCGGTCAGCATCTTCTCCAGCAGATCGGCAGGCAACGGCTCGCCGGTCTCGTAGTGGCCGGAGATAAAGGCCAGCGCCTCGGACTCCCAGCACCAGTTCTCGAGGAACTGGCTCGGCAGCTCTACCGCATCCCAGGCCACGCCGTTGATACCGGCGACACCGGCCACATCGATGCGGGTCAGCATGTGGTGGATGCCGTGGCCAAACTCATGGAACAGGGTGACCACTTCGTTATGGGTGAACAGTGCTGGCTTGCCATCCACCGGGCCGTTGAAGTTGCAGGTCAGGTAGGCCACCGGCTTTTGCAGCGAGCCATCCTGACGGTAGCGACGACCCAGACAGACATCCATCCAGGCCCCGCCCTGCTTGTGCTCGCGGGCGTAGAGGTCGAGGTAGAAGCTGCCGCGCAGCTCGTCGTCGGCATCGAAGATGTCGTAGAAGCGCACGTCAGGATGCCAGGTGTCGATGCCGAGGCGCTCGCGCACCTTCATGCCGAACACCCGCTTCACCACTTCGAACAACCCCTTCACCACCTTGCTGGCGGGGAAGTAGGGGCGCAGCTGCTCGTCGGAGATGGAGAACTTGTGCTGTTTGAGCTTCTCGGCGTAGTAGGCGAGATCCCAGGCGGCCAGCTCGCTCTGACCATGCTGCTCGGCGGCGAAGGCGCGGATCTCCTCCAGCTCGGCCTTGCCTTGTGGCAGGGATTTGGCCGCCAGGTCGGTGAGGAAGCTCACCACCTGTTCGGTCTTGTCCGCCATCTTGGTGGCCAGGGAGAGCTCGGCATAGTTGGCGAACCCCAGCAGCTGAGCCAGTTCGCGGCGCAGGGTGAGCAGCTCGCTCATGATGGCGGAGTTGTCCCACTTGCCCGCATTGGGGCCCTGATCGGAGGCGCGGGTGGTGAAGGCTTCGTACATCTCGGCGCGCAGCTCGCGGTTGTCGGCATACATCATCACCGGCAGATAAGAGGGGATATCCAACGTGAACAGCCACCCCTCTTTGCCTTTAAGTTCAGCCATCTGACGGGCAGCGGCACGCACGCTCTCGGGCAGACCGGCCAATTCGGCTTCATCGGCCACCAGCTTGTGCCAGCCCTGGGTTGCGTCCAGCACGTTGTTGCTGAAACGGGAGGCCAGCTCGGAGAGGCGGGCCTGAATTTCGCCGTAACGCTGCTGCGCCTCGGCAGGCAGACCGATACCGGAGAGGCGGAAGTCACGCAGGGTATTCTGGATCTCCTTGCGCTGGGCGCCGCTCAGCAGCGGGAAATCATCGCTCTGGGAGAGGGCCAGATAGGCCTGATAGAGCCCTTCATGCTGACCGACATAGGTCTGGAATTCGGAGAGCAGCGGCAGGCAGGCATCATGGGCCTCGCGCAGCGCTTCGCTGTTGAGTACGGAGTTGAGGTGGCTGACCGGTGACCAGATCCGTGACAGACGGTCATTTACCTCTTCCAGCGGGGCAATCAGGCTATCCCAGGTATGGGGATCACGCTGGGCCAGCACATCGCTGATCTTCTGCTTGCAGTCAGCAATCGCCTGAATCACGGCAGGCTGAACCTGCTCCGGCTTGATCTGGCTGAAAGGGGGCAGCGAATCCATTGTCAGCAAAGGGTTATTCATCCCGGTTACCTCTTGTTTGGTCTTGAACAGACCGCTTTAGCAGCTCTGTATGGCTTTCTAACATGTGGCCAAGCCACGCAATAATCAAGCGGGAATCCGCCTCTCGGCACTGTTTTCCCCTCTTTGTGAGCTCAAACACCTCTCTGCCAGATACTGGACGGCAACAACATGAATAATCGGTACTTTTTTGCTCTTTTTGCGGCTTTTTCAACTCTCGAACCACAAGGGTGCAGACCAAATCCAATCGACAAAAGAGTAGGTTACAGCGGCCTATCACCGGCCCTTTTCATGCTTGGAAAATAACCAATCAACAAGTTAATAACCAAAACAAATCATGCACATACGTTGATTAATTTATTTTTAAGTGCATATCATAAGCAGCCTGTTACTCAGGTCACTTGATTCTCTGTGCTGCACAGAAATCGGGTGAAAAAGGCAAAGTGACCCGAAAGGGCGCGACGCAAAGCTACCGGTCTAAGGGAGATTTCCTATGACAGCGGGGCTGCCCCCGGGAGCGTTCGGCCAAAGCTGACCGCTCCATTTTGTACTGTATGGAGATATCAAGATGAACAAACTGAAGTTATCCCTGCTGGGCTGTCTGCTCGGCATGGGCGCCCCCATGGCGCAGGCTGCCTCAGCCGGCCAGGCCATGGTCAATCCCCAGTCCGGTGTCGTGGTGGGTTACTGGCACAACTGGTGCGGTGGCGCCGGCTATCAGGGCGGTACTGCCCCCTGCGTCAAGCTCGACCAGGTCAATCCGCAATACAACGTGGTCGATGTCTCCTTCATGAAGGTGTACGGCAGCGATCCCATCCCCACCTTCAAACTCGACCCAGCCACCGGCATGAGCGAGAGCCAGTTTATCGAGCAAATTGCCCTGCTGAACAGCCAGGGCCGCTCCGTGCTGCTGGCGCTGGGCGGCGCCGATGCACACATCGAGCTGCGTACCGGTCAGGAGCAGGCCTTCGCCGACGAGATCATCCGTCTGGTGGAGACCTATGGCTTCGACGGTCTGGACATCGATCTGGAGCAGTCCGCCATCACTGCCGCCAACAACCAGACCGTGATCCCGGCGGCCCTGCGGCTGGTCAAGGATCACTACCGCGCCCAGGGGAAAAACTTCCTCATCACCATGGCGCCCGAGTTCCCCTACCTGACCGCCAGCGGTCTCTATACCCCCTATCTGCGGGCGCTGGAAGGCTACTACGACTGGATCAATCCCCAGTTCTACAACCAGGGTGGCGACGGCATCTGGATCGACGGGGTAGGCTGGATCGCCCAGAACAACGATGCCCTGAAAGAAGAGTTCATCTACTACATGGCGGACTCCCTCATCAACGGCAGTCGCGGCTACTACAAGATCCCCCACGACAAGCTGGTATTCGGCATTCCGACCAATATCGATGCGGCCGCCACCGGTTACGTCAAGAATCCGCAGGATCTGTTCGATGCTTTCAACAAGCTGAAGAGCCAGGGTCAGCCCCTGCGCGGCGTGATGACCTGGTCCATCAACTGGGACATGGGTCGCAACGCGGCCGGTCAGGCCTACAACGAAGCCTTCATCAAGAGCTACGGCCCCTTCATCCACGATCAGAACATAACCCCGCCGGACGAGAACGGCAAGCCGGTGTTCAGCGGCCTGAGCGATACCCGCATCAAGCAGGGCACCGCCTTTGATCCGCTGGCCGGCGTCAGCGCCAGTGACAAGGAAGATGGCGACCTGACTGGCCAGATCCAGGTAGAAGGCTCGGTAGACAGCCAGCGCATCGGCCTCTACCCCCTCACCTACAAGGTGAGCGATCGCGACAACAACGTCACCGAGCAGGTACGCACCATCGAGGTCTACAGCATGAAGCCGGTGTTCAGCGGTGTTACCGACACCACGCTGGAACTGGGTACCGCTTTCGATCCGATGACCGGCGTCAGCGCCCATGATGAAGAAGATGGCGACCTGACCGCCCAAATCAAGGTCAGCGGCAACGTCGACAGCAGCAAGGTCGGCCGCTACACCCTCACCTATCAGGTGAGCGACAGCGCCGGTCAGCAGGTAACCCAGCAGCGCAACGTGACCGTCAGGGAGCAGGGCGCCGTCTGTGAAAACAGCTGGGATGCCAAGAAGGTCTACGTGGGCGGCGACATCGTCAGCCACAACGGCAAGAACTGGCTGGCTGGCTGGTGGACCCAGAACGAAGAGCCGGGTACCACGGGTGACTGGGGCGTCTGGCGCGTACAGGGCGACAGCGACTGCGGCGGCACAACGCCACCCGTCGAAGGCAGCAGCGACTTCACCGTCAGCGCCATGGCGAGCGAGTACACCATAGTCAACGGTCAGGTCAGCATCCGCTTCAACCTGACCACCGCCAACCCGGTCCAAATCACCGCGACCCTGGAGCAGAACGGCCGCAGCCACGGCACCACCAGCAGCCAGGTGAACGGCACCAGCACTCTGGTACTGCAGGGCAGCAACGTCACCGATGGCAGCTACGAAGTGGTTATCACCGGTCTGGCGGACGGCCAGCAGCCGGTGGTGCAGCGCTTCCAAGTTGCGCTGACCGAAGAGAGCAGCGGGGGTGGCGAAGGTGACTACCCGGCCTATGCCCCCAACACCGGCTATCAGGCCGGTGATCGGGTCAGCAATGCCGGTGGCAACTACGAGTGCAAACCCTGGCCCTATAGTGGCTGGTGTGGCGGCTCGACCAGCCACTATGAACCGGGTACCGGCAGCCACTGGAGCGATGCCTGGACCAAGCTGTAATCATCCGCTCGTGACCAAAAGAGAGCCATAACGACAGAGGGGGAGCCATCGGCTCCCCCTCTCGTTTATCTCTTCAACCCGGCTTAACGGGCATCTTCCTTCAGCCACTGCGCTACGCGCTTGGCGAAGTAGGTGAGGATGCCATCGGCCCCGGCCCGCTTGAAGCAGAGCAGGGATTCCATGATGGTCTCCTTCTCTTTCAGCCAGCCGTTCTGGATCGCCGCCATGTGCATGGCGTACTCGCCACTCACCTGATAGGCGAAAGTCGGCACGCCGAACTGATCCTTCACCTGACGAACCACGTCCAGATAGGGCATACCCGGCTTGACCATCACGCTGTCGGCCCCTTCCTGAATATCCAGCGCCACTTCGTGCAGGGCTTCGTTGCTGTTGGCCGGGTCCATCTGATAGGTGGCCTTGTTGCTCTTGCCGAGGTTGCCGGCAGAGCCGACCGCATCGCGGAACGGGCCGTAGTAGCAGGAGGCGTACTTGGCGGAGTAGGCCATGATCTGGGTGTTGATGAAGCCGTTTTCTTCCAGCGCCGCGCGGATGGCGCCAATGCGGCCATCCATCATGTCAGACGGCGCGACGATATCGACCCCGGCCTCGGCGTGGGAGAGCGCCTGCTTGATCAGGATCTCGGTGGTGATGTCGTTCAGCACATAGCCTTCGTCATCGATGATGCCGTCCTGACCGTGGGTGGTGAACGGATCGAGCGCCACGTCGGTGATGACCCCCAGCTCCGGGAAGCGAGCCTTGAGGGCACGCACGGTGCGCTGGGCCAGTCCGTTCGGGTTGTAGGCCTCTTCCGCCATCAGGCTCTTGCTCTCCAGCGGGGTCACCGGGAACAGGGCGATGGCGGGCACGCCCAGCTCCACCAGCTCGGCAGCCTCGATCAGCAGCAGATCGATGGAGAGACGCTCCACCCCCGGCATGGAGGGAACGGCTTCCCGACGGTTCTCCCCCTCCAACACGAACACCGGATAGATGAGATCGTTGACGGTCAGTACGTTCTCGCGCACCAGACGACGGCTGAAATCATGTTTGCGCAGACGGCGCAGGCGGCGGCCCGGAAAGGCGCCCGGAAGAGTTGTAGCCATGAATCACTCCTGGAGAGGAAGTTGGAAGAACGCGGCGGAGGTGGCCCGGGTGTGGGCCAGCAAGGCCTCGGGCGCTTCACCACGACAGGCCGCCACCACCTGGGCGATGTGCGGCAAAAAAGCAGGTTCGTTGCGTTTCGGGCGCGGTTTCAGATCCCGCGGCACCAGATAGGGGGCGTCGGTCTCAATCATCAGCCGACCGGCCGGAATACGCGCTACCTGTTCGCGCAGCAGCTGGCCGCGGCGTTCGTCGCAAAGCCAGCCAGTCACCCCTATATGCAGCCCCAGCGCCAGACACTCGTCCAGCTCCTCGTCGGAACCGGTGAAGCAGTGCAGCACGGCTCCCGGTAGTTTCGGCAACCAGGGACGGAGGATCTCGATAAAACGGGCGTGCGCATCGCGGCAGTGGAGAAACACCGGCATCCCGAGTTCGGCAGCCAGTGCCAGCTGGGCGTCGAATACCGCATCCTGTACCGGACGGGGGGAGAAGTCGCGGTTGTAGTCGAGGCCGCACTCGCCGATAGCCACCACCTGCGGCAACGCCGCCAGTTCGCGCAAGGCGGGCAGGGTCGCCGCATCGACACTCTTGGCATCGTGAGGGTGTACCCCAGCGGTGGAGAAGCAGTAGCCCGGCCAGCGGGCGGCCAACCCGGCGCTCTCGCGGCTGCCTGCCAGATCGGTACCGGTCAGGATCAGCGCTTCCACTCCGGCGGCACGGGCACGGGCCACCAGCTCAGGCTGTTCACCGGCGAACTGACTGCTGGTCAGGTTTAAACCGATATCGATCATGGAGTGAGACGTTCCGAACAAAAGGAATACATATCAGGTATTTGAAAACCATCTACCGAATGGGGTCTTACCATACGCCTCGAACGGGAGCATGAAAAGAGGAAGGGAGCCTCAGCTCCCCTCGTTCTGCTATTCCTGCGGACTTCGTCATCCTCTCGCCGTCCGGCAAACAGGTGACGAACAGAGCCTCAGCTCTCCACATCCGGTTGTTCCTGTTGCTCTTCATCCCCTTTCTTCACGTAGAAGCGGGCGAAGAACAGACCTATCTCCCACAGCGCCCACATCGGAATGGCGAGCAGGGTCTGGGAGAAGACATCAGGCGGCGTCAGCAGCATGCCGACCACAAACACCCCGACAACGACGTAGGGACGTTTCTCCTTCAGGTTTTGCGGTGTGGTCACGCCAGTCCAGCAGAGCAGTATGGTGGCCACCGGAATTTCGAACGCCACCCCGAACGCGAAGAACAGGGTCAGTACGAAGTCCAGATAGCTGGCGATGTCGGTCGCCACCGTCACCCCTGCGGGTGCGGTACTGGTGAAGAAACCGAACACCAGCGGGAACACCACGTAGTAGGCAAACGCCATCCCTGCATAGAACAGCAGGGCACTGGAGACCACCAGCGGCATGATCAGCCGCCGCTCATGCTGGTACAGACCGGGTGCGATAAAGGCCCAGGCCTGATAGAGCAGATAGGGGATCGCCACGAAGAAGGAGACCACCAGCGTCAGCTTGATCGGCGTCAGGAAGGGGGTCGCCACATCCGTCGCGATCATGCTGGTCCCTTCCGGCAGCTGGCTGAGCAGCGGCTGGGCCACGAAGTCGTAGATGTTGTTGGAGAAGTAGATCAGCGCCAGAAACACCACGAGGATGGCGGTAATGGAGCGCAGCAAACGGGTTCTCAGCTCAACCAGATGGCTGATCAGGGGTTGTTCGGCCTGACTCATGGCTTCACCTCCCCTTTTGCTGCAGAATCGCTGACCGGCACCGGCTCGCTCTCCCGCTGGCTGTTGACCGGCGGCACGTCGTGGCTCAGCGGCACCGCAGGCTCAACCGGCGTGGCAGGCTCAGCCTGGGCGACCGGCTCGGGGCGTGGCGGACGGATCTCGTTCTCCACCTGATAGGGGCGATTGACCGACTGGGCCGCCGCCTTGAGCTGTTCGATGGACTCCTGCAGCTCGGGGCTCAGGTTGCTCATCTGCAACTGTTCGGCCTTCTTGAGGTCGTTATGCAGCTCTTGCAACTTGAGCTCCTGCTCCAGCTCGGACTTGACCGAGTTCGCGGTCGAACGAATGAGGCGGATCCAGTGGGTAGCCGTGCGGATGGCAACCGGCAGCCGCTCGGGCCCCAGTACCACCAGTGCTACCACACCGATAACGACCAGCTCCCAAAAACCGATATCGAACATGGCTTAGGCCTGGTCTTTGTCTTTCTGCTTGGCGGTCTCACTGCTCTGAGTGGCCGCTTCGTTCAGCTGTTTCGGGGGAAACTCGGCATCTTTCTGCTCGGCCTTGGCATCAGCCGGCTCGTCGGAGAGGGCTTTCTTGAACCCTTTGACCGCCGCGCCCAGATCACCGCCAATGCCGCGCAGTTTCTTGGTACCGAACAGCAGCACGACGATGACTGCAATGATCAACAATTGCCAAATACTGATACCACCCATGATTTTCTCTCCAGAACAGGCGCCTGACGGCGCGGTTGTTGATTAATGGGAACGGGTTCGCAACCAGCCGACCAGCCAGCAGAGGGCTGCACCGGCGAGACTGGCTTGTCCCCACTCAATGTGTTGTTTTTGGGTCAGCAAGAATACACCCGCCAATAGCAGGCTGGCTCCAACCCCTAAGAGGTAGCGGGCCTGCCCCTGCCGGCGGCTGTGACGGCGGAATTCGGCAAACATCTGGTCGAAATGACGCTGCTGATGACGGGTCTGGCGCAGAGTCTCATAGACCAGCTCCGGCAGCTCCGGCAGCTTCTCGGCCCAGAATGGCGCCTTCTCCTTGATGGCGTTCAATACCGACTTGGGCCCGACCTGTTCGTGCATCCAGTTTTCGAGGAACGGCTTGGCGGTCTGCCACAAATCGAGCTGCGGGTAGAGCTGACGCCCCAACCCTTCCACATAGAGCAGGGTCTTTTGCAGCAGCACCAGCTGTGGCTGCACCGTCATATGGAAGCGGCGGGCAGTGTTGAACAGATTGAGCAGCACGTGACCGAACGAAATCTCGGAGAGCGGCTTCTCGAAGATGGGCTCCAGCACGGTGCGGATGGCGAACTCGAACTCGTCCACCTTGGTATCTGCCGGTACCCAGCCCGACTCCACGTGCAGCTCCGCCACCCTGCGATAGTCTCGGTTGAAGAAGGCGAGGAAGTTCTCCGCCAGATAGCGTTTGTCTTCCCGATTGAGGGTACCGACGATGCCGCAGTCGATGCCGATCCAGAGCGGGTTTTCGGGGTGTTCGTAAGAGACGAAGATGTTGCCCGGGTGCATATCGGCGTGGAAGAAGCTGTCGCGGAACACCTGGGTGAAGAACACCTCCACCCCGCGCTCGGCCAGCAGCTTCATGTTGGTACCGTTGGCCTCCAGCGCCGGTATATCGGAGACCGGAATACCGTAGATCCGCTCCATCACCAGCACCTGCTCGCGGCAGAGATCAGTGATGATTTCAGGCACATAGAGCGCCTCGGAGCCGGTGAAGTTGCGGCGCAGCTGGATGGCATTGGCCGCTTCACGCATCAGATTGAGCTCGTCGAGGATAGTCTTGCGATACTCCTCCACCACCTCGATGGGGCGCAGTCGCGCGCTCTGGGGCACGAAGCGGGCCACCAGACGAGCCAGCGCCTGCATCAACCGCAGGTCAGCCTCGATGACCGGCTCGATGTCGGGACGGATCACCTTGATGACAATCTCGCGGCCACTCTCCTTCAGCCGGGCGGTATGCACCTGCGCGATGGAGGCCGATGCCAGCGGCGTCTCGTCGAAGTCGTCAAACAGGGTTTCGATAGGACAACCCAGGCTCAGCTCGATCTGCTGGCGCGCCGCCTGACCACAGAAGGGGGGCACCCTGTCTTGCAGCAGGGCCAGCTCTTCGGCGATATCCGGCGGCAACAGGTCACGGCGGGTCGAGAGCATCTGGCCAAACTTGATGAAGATGGGGCCAAGGGCCTCGAAGGCGAGGCGGATGCGGGCACCGCGGCTGAGATCCGGTTGCTTGTTCTTGAGCCAGAACAGGGAGCGACGGGCCAGACGACCCGGCCAGGGTTGATAGCGGGCGGGCACCAGTTCGTCGATGCCCTGCTCCAGCAGGATGGTGATGATGCGATAGAGGCGTTTGAACTCCTTCGGGGTCATCAGGTCACCTGCTGTTCGAAGCGGGCCAGCCGCAGTTCGACGGCCTTGAGCTGCTGGGCCAGCACCTCGACGTCATCGTTGAAACTCGCCACTTCCAGCGGGCCGGGGGCGAGGCGGGCCTCTTCGGTCAGATATTCAGCCAGCTGGCTGCGGGTGCGGCACAGCTCGCGACCGACCAGGCGACGCGCCTGACGGGCACCGCTGAACAGGGTGTGGGCCAGCACGTCGCCGGTATAGCGCGACAGCTCCTCTTCCCAGTCGATATCCAGCTCACCCAATAGCACGCTGAATGCCTGTACCAGCTGGGGATCACCGCTCAGATCCAGTTTCTCCTCGCGGATATAACGGGTCAGGGCGGACGGTTCTTTCAGCAGACCGAGGGCGGTCAGCGACAGGCTGAGCACCGCATCGGCCTCCCCTTCATGCTGGGCCAGCACATCCAGCCGACGCTCGGAGAAGACAAACCAGAGCGGCTTGAGTTCACGCAGCTCCAGCTTGAGCACCTTGCCCACCAGTTTGCGCAGCCGCTCCGGGCTCTGTTTGTCCAGCGCCAGCAACTGGTTGAGGCTGGTTTCGATCACCGCGGTGACCATGGCATCCATCGGCATAGGCAACCTTAAAACTTGTAACCGCGGTGCAGGGCGACCACACCCTGAGTCAGATTAAAGTACTCCACCTGCTCGAACCCGACATTTTCCATCATGCCTGCCAGGGTCTGCTGATCCGGGTGCATGCGGATGGACTCTGCCAGATATTTGTAACTTTCACTGTCGTTCGCGACGATTTCGCCCATTTTCGGCAGCAGTTTGAAGGAGTAGAGATCATAGAGCTTGGCGATCACTTCGCTGACCGGCTTGGAGAACTCCAGCACCAGCAGACGGCCACCCGGCTTGAGCACCCGGAACATGGAGGCGAGCGCCTTGTCCTTGTCGGTGACGTTGCGCAGGCCGAAGCCGATGGTAATCACGTCGAAGTGGTTATCCGGGAAGGGGAGCGCCTCGGCATTGGCCTGCACGTAGGAGACGTTGTTGGCGACCCCCAGATTACGCAGCTTGTCGCGGCCCACTTTCAGCATGGAGTCGTTGATATCCGCCAGCACCACCTGACCGGTCTCGCCGACGATGCGGGAGAACTTGGCGGTCAAGTCACCGGTACCACCGGCCAGATCCAGCACCTTCTGACCCTTGCGCACACCGGAACAATCGATGGTGAAGCGCTTCCACAGGCGGTGGATGCCGAACGACATCAGATCGTTCATCAGATCATACTTGGCTGCCACCGAATGGAAGACACCTGCTACCAGAGTTTCCTTCTCGGTCGCGGCCACGGTTTTAAAGCCAAAATGCGTTGTCGTTGCTTGTTCTGACATCCCTTAAACACCCATAGAGCAAAGAATGGCCGCCAGTTTACCAGAGCCACTGGCGTCCGGACACCTTAAACCCGGCTCGCAACCAACTGCATGCCCAGCACCACCATGGCCAGACAGAGGAAGAGATTGAGACCGATATTGAGCAGCGCTTTCAGATAGGCCCCATGTTGAGCCAGCACTACCGTATCGAGGGCAAAGGAAGAGAAAGTAGTCAGGGCACCGAGGATCCCCACCATCAGCAGCGGCTTCATCGGGTGTTCCACCACATGACCATGACTGATGAGGGCGAACGCTACCCCCATGATGAAAGAGCCCACCACGTTGACCACCAGAGTCCCGTAAGGAAAGTGGCGCCCCAGCAGCAAGGCCATCAGTTCGGCAATCCCAAAACGAAGGCAGGCGCCGATGGCGCCCCCTGCAGCAACATAGAACCAGGTTTGCATGGTGTCACTCCCTCAGGGTCAGGCCGCCATTATGTCGCAATGGCGGCCCTTGTGCCCAGAGGTGGAACTAATCGTCACCCAGCCTGATTGAAATCTCAGCGGCGAAAATCGATGGGCTCGGCCTCACCCAGCACGATTTCGGTCTGGGCCGGGCAGGTCTGGGCAATCACCTTGCCGTGACGAATCGAGTAACGCACCAGCACCTGACGGCGCACCGCATCGAAGCCGTTGTCGGCGGGCAGGACCAACAGGTTGGCCGGTTTGCCCACTTCGATACCATAGCGATCCTGCACATTCAGGGTGCGGGCGCTGTGGCTGCTGATCAGCTTCAGACCGTCGTTGATCTGCTCGTAACCCATGATCTGGCAGACATGCAGCCCCATGTGCAGCACCTGCAACATGTTGGCGGTGCCCATGGGATACCAGGGGTCAAACACGTCATCGTGACCGAAACAGACGTTGATGTTCGCCTCCAGCATCTCCTTCACCCGGGTAATGCCGCGGCGTTTTGGATAGGTATCGAACCGCCCCTGCAGGTGAATGTTCACCAGCGGATTGGCCACGAAGTTGATGTCCGCCATCTTCAGCAGCCGGAACAGGCGGGAAGCATAGGCGCCATTGTAGGAGTGCATTGCGGTAGTGTGACTGGCAGTGACACGGTGGCCGATACCCCGCTCGTAGGCCAAGGTCGCCAGCGTCTCGATGAAACGGGACTGCTCGTCATCGATTTCGTCACAGTGCACATCGACCAGAACCTGATACTTCTCGGCAAGATCGAAGATGTAGTGCAGACTTTCGACACCATATTCCCGGGTGAACTCGAAATGGGGAATAGCACCGATCACATCGGCCCCCAGCTTGAGCGCCTCCTCCAGCAGTGCCTTGCCATTCGGGTAGGAGAGGATCCCCTCCTGCGGGAAGGCAACGATCTGCAGCTCGACCCACTCCTTCATCTCCTCCCGCACCTCCAGCATCGCCTTGAGCGCGACCAGATTGGGATCGGAGACATCGACGTGAGTACGGACAAACTGGATGCCGTTGGCGATCTGCCACTTCAGCGTCTGGATGGCACGCTGTTTCACATCCTCATGGGTCAGCAGCGCCTTGCGCTCGGCCCAGCGCTCAATCCCCTCGAACAGAGTGCCGGAGAGGTTCCAGCTCGGCTCGCCCGCCGTCTGGGTGGTATCGAGGTGAATATGGGGCTCGATAAAGGGCGCGATGGCCAGACCGCCCTCCCCGTCCAGCACCCGACCGGCGACGGCATGCTCGTCATGGGGCTCAATGGCGGTGATGACCCCATCCTGACAGCGGATCTGCCACAACCCTTCCCGATCGGCCAAACGAATATGTTGAATCAGCATTTGTTAGCTTCCTGTACCAGAACCGGCCGCTGGGTGAGGCGAACCAGAATGAAATAGGTGAAGGCGGCGCCCAATACCGCGTTGAGTGGCACTATGCCCGGTAGCCACTTGCCGACAGCCACCCCGACTGCCGTGGCGACCAGCGCCTGCCAGCGCACCGTCTCGAACTGCTGATCGGCAAACTGACGGTAACGCTCACGATTGAGCAGGAAATCCATGATGATAATGCCACCGATCGGCGGAATTGCCGTACTCAAAAAGGCCAGCCAGCCGACAAAGTTGTTGTAAAGCCAGAGGGCGCAAGCCGTACCGATGAGGCCGTTGATCACGCTGAGGGGCTTGCTCTTGAGACCGGTAATGTTGGCAAAACCGAGGCCGGAGGCGTAGAGAGCGTTGTCGTTGGTGGTCCAGATATTGAGGCCCAGCACCAGAATGGCAGGGATCAGCAGTCCCTGCATCAGCATCACTTCCGAGATATCGGCCTGACCGGTCACGGCCGCACCGGCTGCGCCGAAGACGAACATCAGCGTGTTGCCCAAAAAAAACGCCACCATGGTAATCATGACGGCGCCCCAGGGTTTGCGACCAAAGCGAACAAAGTCGGCGGTCAGGGTTCCTGCACTGATAAAGGAACCGACCACCATGGTCAGCGCCGTGGTGAACTCGATGGGATTGCTTGGTTGCACCTGCTGCAGCGCCGCCATGCCACCGGTCGAGGTCACCGCCAGCCAGACCGAGTAGCCACCGAGCAGGGCGATAGCCGGTACAGCCACAAAGCTCAGCACCATCAGAGCAGAGATCCCGAAGTAGACGGTCACCGTCATCAAAATGCCCGAAATGGCGATCAGCCAGTTCACATCTATGCCGGTCGCCTTCTGCACCGGCAGGGCAAACATCGCCACACCAACGCCAAACCAGCCGACCTGAGTACCGCCGAGCAGCAGTGATGGCAGCCAGGAACCTTTCACCCCAAAGGAGTAACGAGCCAGCAGATGGGTAGAGAGGCCGGTTGAGGCACCGATATAACCGAGACAAGCGGTGTAGATCCCCAGCAACAAGTTGCCGATAAGTACCGCCTTGATGAAGTCATCGAACACCAGCCCGGTGCCCAGCGCACCACCGGTCCACATGCTGGCAGAGAAGAAGGTCAGGCCTAGCATCACCAGCATCAGCGACAGCACACCTTTGCGCCCTTTGGCGGGTACCGCCCCCAAACAGTATTCGTTATCCTGCGCCATGCTCTCTCTCCACGTAATAGGCAAAACGCGCCGGATTTTACATGTAAAACGTTTTACGTCAATCAATCATGGTTAAATCTCTGGATAAAACCATCAATAGCAGTCAAATGAGTAACACATTAGGACTCAAACCAGCAGATAAACAGTGTCGGCTGCAAGCAGAAGGGGTTGCGGGAATAGGGAATGTAAGGGGATATCAAAAAATGACGGATGCAAAAAAGCCTCCCTTTTCAGGGAGGCTTTCTATTTAATGGTGCTGATACCCAGAATCGAACTGGGGACCTCATCCTTACCAAGGATGCGCTCTACCGACTGAGCCATATCAGCACACTAACCGGTAAAGACCACGCTGGGCGTAATCTTGAAATTGGGTGCCTGGCAGTGTCCTACTCTCGCATGGCGAATGCCACACTACCATCGGCGCTACCGCGTTTCACTTCTG